>NZ_JBBHZM010000042.1:0-25821 GCF_049843615.1 Fictibacillus sp. Mic-4
CCAGGGTTAGTCGACTGAAGGCATTAGGGAAACTGAAAGCGGCCAAAGATAAATCGGTGGAGTTTGTGCAAAGAGTGAAAAGGATTCGCCTGGCTCCGAAAACGATTATGATCACACCAGAAGGATTACATGTTCCGGCAAACGAATTTGTTACAAAAGAAGAATTATGGCAAAGATTTTCGAACGGTCCGGATGCGCCTGATGTGAATAATCTTATTCATGGGGGTGGGGGTAAGGGTACGGGTAATGGTAATATAGTCAACGAAGTTAAAGAAATTGATTTTGGAAAGCACATAATAAAAGGTGAAAATGGTAAGAAACAACTACTCCCAAATACTAAGTACGTAACCAATGATAACTACAAATATACTACCGATAAACTTGGACGTATTGTAAATGTAGATGCTCCCGAACTTGTATTGAAAAAGGCTAATAGAAATAAATATGCTCAGGCAAATGTAGGGGGAAAAGACAGATTACCAGATGATGATGGCGGACATTTAATAGGAGCACAATTTAATGGTCCTCCTGATATTGATAATCTTGTACCACAAAATAGTCAAATTAATAGGAGGGGTGGAGTTTGGTACGAAATGGAGACTGAGTGGGCCAATGCATTGAAAGAGGTACCGCCCAAGAAAGTCTCTGTTAGTATTGAACCGATCTATTCTAATAATTCAATGCGACCGGTTTCCTTTATGGTCGAATATGAAATTGAAGGACAATTTCCAGTGATTCGCGAGATTGAAAATAAATCAGGAGGCTGATATTGATGAGTTTTGAAACAGAATTAAACGAGTTATATAAAGAAATTGCACAACAGGTTAATGATATGATTCCAACTGAATGGGATAATTTCTGTTTTAATGGTGAAGTCAAGGAGGGAGAAGGAGGAGTTTTCTTCTTTTTTACGCCCAAAGGTGAGGAACAACACATTTTTTCACATTATATTCCAAAATTATATAGTGTAGATAAGAGGGCTTATAATAAAGAACTACATAAATTATTTCAACTTACTGTTGAACTCCAAAAAGTTTTTACTGATAATGACCAAGATCCTTGGTTTTCAGTGACATTATTATTAAATGATACAGGTAAATTAAACGTACATTTTGATTATACAAATTGGCATGAAAGTGAATTTGGTCCAACAGATAGAATTAAGTATTTTGAATATAAATATATAAGTCAAAACAAAGAACAGATAGATTTAGATTTAATAGAGAGAATGAAGGAATTTGAAGAAAAGTAAACAATAAAGCACTTGGTTGCCTTTTAGGCAACAGGTGCTTTTGTTATTAGTGAAGTAAGAACAACATGAATGAGACCAGTTTGAAATTCAGAGTTCATGAAGGTAATACCATCATGGAGTATTGATTTAATATTTGGATTTTGTGAGAAGCACAATTACCAGGCGAGATGACATTTTACATGCAAGTGTAGTATATGGAACCGAGTACTTTAAATGAAAAAGTGGAGTAGAAGCTTTATCGAAAGGATTGCAAATTAGTCATTAAACGAGGAAGGATATGTATGGAAAAGAAGGGTTATGTTTCGTTATGGATTGGTAATATAAAAAATGAAGAACTTTTATCGAATTATGTTGAATTAGTTTATACTGACGATGGTGACTTTCTCCCTTCTCCCTTTTTAACTGATTTTAATATAGACATAGATGATTTTGACGAGGATTTTTTAGAAAGGGTTGTTCATGATAGGAGTAATGAAAATGTAAGAGATTTGATTGCCGGGTGTTCATACGACGAAGTAGTAATTCCAAGATTTGAGGCAATGAATATAACTGGAATTTGTAAAGATACTAATTCAGCAATTTTGCTTTATAATTTTAAGTATAATGCTAGAAAAAAAGAAGTAATTAAAAATGGATATGAATTTAGGTTTGTTGGAAGTGTTTCATACATTTAAAAAAGCTTTTTAAAAGACCCTTGATTATAGATATGATTTGATTTATTCAATGATGATGAACTCTTACCAGATGATATTTTTGATCAATGTTTACTACTTAAAAAACGAGCCCCCGCAAGGGCTCGTTTATTATGCCGTTATTTGCTGTTTATTGTCTTTTTTTACGTCTTGTTTCTTCACGTTATCGAGTTTCAAAATGTGTTCGAAAATGTACTTCATTTGTTTCTCTGTGACAGGAGCCTGGTTTTCCTCGGAGTAGAAAATATCAAGGACACGTTTCCGCTCCTGTCGATAGCCGTCTTGATGATTTACCGCATCATAGAGAGCCTGCATTAATGCGTCAAAGTCTTTCGCTTTCGGGCCTGGCGTCACATCTTCGTATTCAAAGTACATTTCATTCGACTTGGTTAAATATTTTTGCAAGTCATAGCAATAAAAGATGACCGGCCGGTCGAGCAATAAATAATCGGTGTAGCAGCTCGAATAATCGGTAATGAGAATGTCCGTATACTTTAACAGCATTTGCGGGTCAAGATTGTCATTCGATACATCGATGATATTTTTTAATGTTTTTGGAACCCTTCCACTTGAATACATATGCCGTTTGACCAAAAACAAATAGCCGTTTTCTTCACAAAATGCATCAAGCGCCCGCAAATCCATAACGGTGTTAATATTGTCATCCAGTTTTCCGAAGTTTCGATGGGTCGGCATGTACGTAATGATTTTGTTTTTCTTAATATACTCAGGAAACTTCTCATCCTCTTCGGTCTGCTTAAAGAAGATGTCGTTTCTTGCCTGCCCCATTTGAATCAAATTTTCCTTTTTCACGAGGAAGGTTTCAGGATAATAGGATGATACTTCATCGCTTGTTGAAATCACATAGCTTTCTTTGGCGTTTTGCGTTCGTACGACAAACATGTTGAAAAATCGTTTGATCCGGTTTTTCTCATGAATCGTTTTGTACGTGAACGTCTTTTTATTCGCGCCAAATACCTTTTTCAAACCGACTCCATGCCACGTGCAGACGGAAATCGCGCCGCCAAGCAAGCTACGGTTGAAATCATCATGGATCGAATGCGAGTGAATAAAGAGTTTTGCCCTAAGCTGATAATAGATACCTTTCGGCGAGCGAAAATAATAGCTTTCATATCCAAGCAGGCGCGCTTCGTTGACCGCTTTCTTGCTTTTGAAAATCCACATGCAGCGCACCCGGTCTTCTTTGATTGCTTCATAAAACAAATACTTCGGGTTCCCCCTTAGAGCTTTGCCGTTCTCAGCGCCAAATACAATGATCTTTTTGGAACGGGGGAAAAAACGGGAAGCATAATAAATGCTAACGACTATCAAACGTTTAAGAAAAACTTTCCCTTTTTTAAAGCTGTTTTTAATTAGCCCTTTATTGAGCGAGAGAAAGATCAGGATAAGCAGGGCCGTTTGCGCGATAGCCAGTTTTTCAGTCAATGTAAAATCCTCCAACATACACACCTCTTTATTAAAAAAGGGAATTGATGAAATATCCCCACACGCATTAACGCGATGGTGATGCGGTTTCTGTTTTGTTGCTTACCGTTTGAAGTTGCACATGCGGCTGCTGGCGAATGACGATGTTTTGGCCGTCAAGGCAAAGTCCGTGATCGGAAATCAAGTTGTTGACGACATCAGCGACGTGTTCTGGCTGCATGATTTTGCTCTGGTCTTCGTCCGGAGCGAGAATTCGCCGAAGTTCCGTCGCGCATCGTCCCGGAGACACGCAATACACTTTAATGCCATACTCCGCCAATTCATCTGACAATGTTTGCGACATACTGATTAAAGCCGCTTTCGATGAGGCGTAAGCGAGCCAGCCCGGCCGCGAGCTCATTCCGGCTGTCGATGCGACGTTGACAATTTTCCCGCCGGTTTTCTTCATGAATTTGACAACCTCTTTCGTGATCATAAAGACGGATTGAACGTTTACTTTATAGGTCGTTTCCCAATTTTCGAGCGTCGTTTCCAAAAGTGACTTTGGTTCAGCGTAACCTGCGACGTTAAACAATAAATCGATTGTGCCGAATTCCTGGCCAACCGAATGAACGAGCTTTTGCGTTTCCGCCGAATTGGTTAAGTCGACGCTGTAAGAGTAAATATTTTTTTGTTCATTCATCAATTTGACGGTTTCGTTTAAATCGTTTTTGCTTCTTGCTACAAGAATCAAATTGTCAATATCATTTCGTTCACTTAATTTGACCGCAATGGCCCGTCCAATTCCACGGCTTGCCCCTGTTACTATGCACGTTTTCATTCGCTATACTCCCTCCCCAATACATAATCTTTGTAAATGATTTCTGCAACTTTACGGTCAATCGGTTTGGTAATCTTAATGTTGTATTCCGTCCCTTCCAAAACCTTGATATTCTCGCCGTAGTAGTGGAAATAGAGGCTCGCATCTTCGGTGAATTCGTTCATCTCGTGATGGGCTTTTTCATGTGCGGCGAGGAGTTTTTCCGTATTGAATTTTTGCGGGAGCTGGATGTTGACAAGTCTGTCGCGCTCTAGATTGCCTTCAATGTATTCTTTTCCTTCTAAAACGGTAAATGGGATGTCGAGTCCATAGATGGCGTTTTCTTCTTCACAATGAATGAGATGAATAAATTCTTCTTTTGAGACAAACGGCCGAACCGCTTCGTGAATGATAACGTGCTCATGTTGGACATGTTGCAATGCTTTGTAAGTGGATTCTTGTCTGGAAGAGCCGCCTTCAATGACCTGAAAAGGTTTTGAGAATTGATGGTCATTGATCGTCATAATCGTTTCTTCGATGTAGTTTTCTGGGGATGGGATGATGACTTCAGCAATTTCGTCAATCATTTCTATTTTTTCGAGTACGTGGGCAATGATCGGTTTCCCGCCAATTGTTAACAATTGTTTAGGAACGTTCATTTTCATTCGCTTTCCGACCCCGCCAGCTAGCAGTACCATGCTTACTCTATTCATCATTGGCCTCCTTTTTTGATCAAGAAAATGGCTTGCCTTGCCCGATAAATGGGGTAGCCGCCACACTGATGTCAAATAAGAGAGCTTTTGATGTAGTTCATAGGTTGTTATTCTCTTTAAATGAACAATCAATCTTATTTTAATAAAAAATTTACAATTAATCTACAATTTTAACAAACTATCGACAAAGAGAAGATCAAAACAAGTTCATAGAACCCTGCTTGATTTTTTACAGCCCCTTTATCGTTCCTTAACATTCACCGTATACACTGGAGATGAAACAAAAAGGAAAAGGAAGGGAAACGAATGAAAACGTATATTCTTGTTCCGGAAAAATTGAAGTCTAAAACGATTTTGGAAATTGTGAAGACAGCGAATGCCTTTAAGCAGTGTCAAATTGATATACAATGCAATGGTTTTGTCTCAAACGCCAAAAGCTTGTTAAGTGTCAGCATGTTGTACGGAAAACGGGGATTGTATTGCATACATGCACGAGGAAAAAACGGAAGGCAAGCGCTTGATTCACTACGTGAGGTGTTCACTTGCAATACAGCTTTTACAAATAATAAGAAGAAAGAAAATGTCTGCTCTTCGAATTAGAGGTAAGAGCAGACATTATGGTGAGACCTTATATTGAATTTTATAAGTGTACATATTCGTTTTCCTCGACATGTTCAACAATTGCCGATTTTCCGCCAACTGCCACGAGAAAAATAACTTTTACCGCCTCGATGACTTGATTCACACTCAACTCTCCCCTCTTTTCATTAGACGGGAAATTTCACCAGCTCCCGCATATTCCCAGTATAGACAGATGAAAAAAATCTCAACCATTGAATTTCCCTTCATCTTCATGAGAGGGTTGTAACAGAATAAAGTATGGAAACAGTTTAAGTTTTCTTTGGTTTGACTTTCTCAAACTTTTTCCGGAGCAAACCTATGGTTAGCAGTAACAATGGTAAAAGAAGTCCGAAAGAAAAATCAAAAAACGGCCAAAAGACTGCAAGAGAACTGTAGTAGGCGTTATTTGGAGCGATGATATCAGTTAAGACAACGAGGATCATTCCCGTCGGAAAAAGAAGAAGACGGTATTCTTTTAGCTTTAAAAGTTGCGCCAGCCCCAAGGTCATCGAATACACGAGCAAGCTTGTCTTGAAAAAAATCGTGATAATCCAAATCACTGCGAGCACGGCCTCAATTCGCTGCACAAAATTGCCAATGTTGATCTTTTTCGCTAACGCATAGCTCGGATAAATGTATCTTGCCGTCATATCATAGCCAAGAACTAAAATAGTCACCAATGTAATGACTATTAAAATTCCCCCTCCAACCAGGACTCCAACAAGAATACTTTTCCTTATTTTCCTTTCTTGAACATAGGGGAAGATCATAAGCAGTACAAAAAGTTCTACATACGGAAAGGCAATCAGGGTGAAAGATGCTTTGAAGACGGGTTTAAATCCTTCTTCTAAAACGGGTTGTATATTTTCAATCTTAATTTTGGGTAAGAGGCAAAGTACGAGAACAAATAATAGAAAAAACAAAATAGGAAAACAAATTTCAGCGCTCCGAGAAATGTTTTCCAGACCAAGGTGAACAGCCAGAAGAACGACTAAAAGAAAAGTGATCGTAACCGCTTTTTCAGGTGTATTCGGTAAAATCTCCAATGTCATGAAATTTCCCATTTCCCAAAACTGTGTCGGAATGAGTAAAAGAAGATAGAAGAGAAAGAGAAAAGAAACCGTTCCACCGCCCCATCTTTCTAGAATTTTTTCAGCCATTTCTACGAATGTTAGACGCGGGTAGTGCTTTTGTAACACATCAAATAAACAGACGATAAGCAGTCCGCATAGTAAACCGAAAACAGCCGAAATCCACGCATCTTGTTTCGCCATGATGGCGGGAGGAGACTGAATGATTAGAATATTGTCTCCGATCGTAAATAAAATCACTAAAATTTTAAATTGCCCCGAAGAAATTTTCCCATTCTCTAACATCAACTTCACCTTTGCAATAAGAGATTCCCTTATTTTTCCCTCAATAAAAAAGCTATCCTTCAAAGTGAGAATAGCTTGTGTGAACTAGTCAATTTCATACGTCCTGCATTTGTCGTAAAAGCTTGTCTTCCCGATCCCGAGCATTTTAGCGGCCAGCCTTTTATTTCCGTTTGTGAACTGTAGGGCTTTCTTTATTGCTGATTTTTCGGCCGCAGCTACAATCTCTTTTAAGGGCTGAATCGTCTCTTCTGCTGGATGAACGTCATCCGGTTGAATGTGAGCCGTTTCTCTATACACGTGATTGTCTTGAAGATAGAGCGGCAAATGGGCAACGTGAATGATGTTTCCATCCAGGACATTGACCGCTCTTTCTAAAACATTTTCCAGTTCCCGTATGTTGCCGGGCCATGAGTGGGCTTCAAAACGGCGGATGACTTCGGTGGAAAGTTCGATCCCCTGGCGGTGGAAGTTGCGTTCAAGCTTTTTCAATAATACTTTCGCAATCGGCAAAATATCTTCTTTACGTTCTCTTAAAGAAGGAATATTGATTTTCATGACATTGAGCCGATAATAAAGATCCTGGCGAAAATGGCCTTCCTCGACCATTTTTTCTAAATTGCGATTCGTTGCGGCAATGATTCGAACATCGATGGGAATCGGCGACTGGCCGCCGACTCGCTCGATTTCTTTTTCCTGCAAAACGCGAAGAAGCTTGCTTTGCATATGAAGAGGCATATCTCCGACTTCATCTAAGAAAAGCGTTCCACAATGGGCAAGTTCAAACTTTCCTTTTTTGCCGCCTTTTTTTGACCCGGTAAATGCGCCTTCCTCGTAGCCGAACAATTCAGATTCAAACAAGTGCTCCGGGATGGAAGCGCAATTTAACCGGACAAAAGAAAAATGCCCGCGGGGACTTGTCTGATGGATCGCATGGGCAAATAGTTCTTTCCCCGTTCCGGACTCGCCTAATAATAAAACGGCCGACTGGCTTCCCGCCGCCCGTTCTGCCAGGTGTTTCGCGGCCTGGAACATTGGGCTATCGCCAATTAAATCATTAAAATTATATTTGCTTCTCAATTCATTTTGAAATTCTGCTTTATAATATTTCAATTCCGCAAGCAGTGGCTGAATCCGCTCAGAGTAATCCATCCATTCCTCCGGGTTGCCGAAGCTAACTGTTCCGACCGCTCCAACAATTTCCCCATTGATATAAAGTGGATAGCGGTTAGCGATCATTTCGCTCCCTTTGATCGGATGAACGGATGCAATTTCCGCCTGTCCGGTTTTGACGACAATGTGCATTCTAGTATTTTCGATAATTTCCTGAACGGGTTTTCCAATTGCTTCCTCCATTGTTGTTCCGAGGAACTCACAATACGCCGAATTAATGTATTCGATGATGCCATCCCGGTTAATTACAACGATTTTTTCCGCTATGACATTAATAATTTCCTTAATCCATTCATACGGAAGTTTGTCGATTCCTGCCATCACTTAATCTCCCCAACCGAAATAATCTACTTCAATTATACCAAAACATGAGTTTTGTTCTTAAAATTCCGACTTAACGGAATTTAAGCTAAAATCGATTCCGGAAAAACGGAATTTTCCGTTTTTCCGGAATCACGAAAGCGAGGTTTTTCCGCAGGGAAAGGCATTTTTTTATTTGGCATGAAAATTGCTAGATCAATAAGCAAAGGAGGTTGAAGCATGAGTTGAAAGCGTTTACTTTTTGATTGGAAAATAAACTTAAGGGGGATTTGGGTTTGGAGCTTATTATTATTCTTTTAGCTTTAGGACTATTAATGTTTGTTGCTTATCGCGGTTTTTCAGTCATTTTATTTGCTCCGATTTGTGCGCTGCTCGCCGTTTTATTGACGGACCCGGGATATGTTCTTCCGTTTTTCTCGAACGTTTTTATGGAAAAGATGGTCGGGTTCATCAAGCTTTATTTTCCGGTGTTCCTATTAGGCGCGATCTTCGGGAAGGTCGTTGAAATGTCCGGGCTTGCCGAGTCGATTGCGAAAACGATCGTCCGGTTGATCGGGGCAAAACGGGCAATACTGGCCATCGTTTTATTAGGGGCGATTTTAACGTACAGCGGTGTCAGCTTATTCGTTGTCGTCTTTGCCGTTTACCCATTTGCGGCCAATATGTTCCGTGAAGCGAACATTCCGAAAAGGCTTATTCCCGGGACGATTGCGCTTGGCGCCTTTACGTTTACGATGGACGCCCTGCCGGGAACGCCGCAAATTCAAAACGTCATTCCAACCTCCTTTTTTAAAACGGATATTTACGCGGCGCCCATACTCGGGATTATTGGTGCGGTATTCGTCTTCGCCGTCGGCATGCTTTATTTAGAATCACGGAGGAGGAAAGCGGAAAAGGCAGGGGAAGGATACTTGCCTTTGGATCATCCGGAAATGGCGGCCGCGCTGGAATCTGAGGCGAAAGCAGAAAGGGCCATTACACCTGTAGCTCGTGAAAGCGTCGCCCGCCAGATTTTTGCGTTTGTGCCACTCATACTTGTCGGGGTCATGAACAAAATATTTACAATTATGCTGCCGAAATGGTACCCGAACGGATTCGATTTTAAATTAATCGGATTAGAGGCGTTTGGCAAGGTGGAGATTTCGGCGGTAGCGGCTATTTGGTCAGTCGAATTAGCGCTTCTTGTCGGAATTATCGCCACTGTTTTGTTTGATTGGAAGAAAGTAAAGGCAAATATGAAGTCAGGCCTGAATACAAGCATCGGTGGTGCACTGCTCGCTTCCATGAACACAGGCGCGGAATACGGTTTTGGCGGTGTCATCGCTTCCCTTCCAGGATTTGCGGTTATCAGCAAGGGAATTTCCCATACATTTACCGACCCGCTTGTCAATGGGGCCGTCACGACGACAACGCTTGCCGGAGTAACAGGATCAGCTTCTGGAGGAATGGGAATTGCACTGAGCGCGATGTCCGATAAATATATCGCGGCAATCCAGCAATTTCATATCCCACCGGAAGTAATGCACCGGGTCATTTCCATGGCGTCCGGGGGAATGGATACACTGCCTCATAACGGTGCGGTAATTACATTGCTTGCCGTGACTGGATTGACCCATCGCCAGTCGTATCGCGATATTTTCGCCGTTACGATCATTAAGACACTCGCCGTCTTTTTCATTATCGGCGTGTACAGCCTCACCGGCATCGTTTAAAGAGATTACGAGGGGAGAGAACCATATGTCAACCTTATTAAAGGAGAAAGTCGCTTTTATTACAGGTGCGGCCAGTGGAATCGGATTTGAAATCGCTCAGACTTTTGCCAGGGAAGGCGCGAACGTCGCCATTTGCGATTTGGACCGCGACAAGTGTGAAAAAGCAGCGGGAGAGCTTAAGGAGGAAGGCTACGCGGCACTTCCGATCGTCTGTGATGTGACGAATGAAGAACAAGTTCAGCAAAGTTTGAAAAAAACAACGGATACGTTCGGTACGATTGATGTTTTAGTCAACAATGCGGGTCTCCAGCACGTGTCGCCAATTGAGGAGTTCCCCGTTGAAAAATTCGAATGGCTTGTCAAAGTGATGTTGACCGGCTCTTTTATCGGGATAAAACACGTCTTTCCGCTTATGAAGGAAAAAGGGTATGGACGAATCATTAATATGGCATCGATCAACGGCTTGATTGGGTTCGCAGGTAAAGCAGCATACAACAGCGCCAAGCATGGCATCATCGGGCTAACGAAAGTCGCGGCGCTTGAAGGAGCGGAACACGGCATTACGGTCAATGCCCTTTGCCCGGGATATGTCGATACGCCGCTTGTCCAAAATCAGTTAAACGATCTGGCAAAAACGCGGAATGTCCCGCTGGACCGCGTACTAGAAGAGGTCATTTATCCGCTCGTTCCGCAAAAACGTTTATTATCTGCCTCTGAAATCGCGGATTACGCCGCATTTTTAGCAAGCGACAAAGCAAAAGGAGTAACCGGCCAGGCCGTCGTTCTCGATGGCGGCTACACCGTGCAATAAAAGTAGGACGGATATCGTTCAACTTCGGCAGGAAATCGATCAAATCGAGGAAGATATCGATCAGAATACAGCAGATATCAATCATTTTTAAGGATATCAGTCAAATCGAGATAGATATCGATCAAATGAAGAAAGATATCAATCAGAATGCAGCAGGTATCAATTCAATCATTTTTAAAGATATCAATCAAATCGGGGCGGATATCGATCAAATGAAGAAAGATATCAATCAGAATACAGCAGATATCAATCATTTTTAAGGATATCAGTCAAATCGAGATAGATATCGATCAAATGAAGAAAGATATCAATCAGAATACAGCGGATATCAATCATTTTTAAAGATATCAGTCAAATCGGGGAAGATATCGATCAAATGAAGAAAGATATCAATCAGAATACAGCGGATATCAATCAATTTAGAAAAGGAGGGATCATTTCATGAAACGGACATGGTTAGCGATAGCTACAGCTTCGGCTTTGATAATGCCTTTTGCCGCGCCAGACTCTTATCTGACTTCCGCGCGGGCCGCTGCACCCGCAAATATACGAGGGGCAGATGATGTAACGATCACCCACTTTAACGGGAAAGATGGAAACTGGCTGACGACGAAAAACCCGAAGCAATATGCGGCGGCGACCGTCTACGGGAATGTCGGGCTTGCGCCATACAACTGGGGGAGCCCAACCGATGGAACTGGCTGGTACAAGATGTATCATCCGGCTGAAATCACCGGGGTTCAAGTAAATGGCCGATTTGAAGATGCCAAATTTGTCATCCGCGTGCCGGACAAGTGGAACGGCAAGCTTGTCGTTTCCGGGATTCCGGCGACACGGAACGAGACATCGACGGACTTGCTGTTCAGCGATTTTGTTTTGGCGAAAGGGTATGCGTTTGCTGCTATCAATAAAGGAACGCAAGGGGAAGAGGACCCGGATGATCCGCTCGCCAAAGTGAAAAATGCGCTCGTGTCTGAAGACGACAGCGTCAAGGAGTGGCATGAGCGTTTTCGCCAGGTAACGAAGGCGGCGCAACACTTTTTAGTGAAAAACTATAAAGATCAGTTGATTGACCGGCATGACAGAAAGAACCCGGCAAGCAAGCTCATCACGAAGGATCACCAGGTACCCACTTATGCAATCGGTATTTCCAACGGCGGTTATGTCGTTCGTTATGCTCTTGAGCACGATGGGCCGGAAAAGACAGGGCAGCCAGCGCTATTTGACGGAGGGATTGACTGGGAAGGAGTGCTCTGGAGGGCCCATGATCCGAATTTAATCAGCTCGCTTACTCCGGTCGTCAATAACGCCGGGGCGGCGCTTTACGGCACGGGAGAAGAAAAAGAAAAAGCGATGGAAGCGATGTATAAAGCAGGGCTTCCAAAAGGATCCGAACGGCTCTGGAATTACCATGACCAGATTTATTGGTTCGTCACACTCAACATCTATCGTGATGAATTTGACCCGAATGCGCCAAACCGGATCCAGTGGCAAAACTATTTGAATTTCAAAAACGGTGTCCGCGACCGTTCCTATGATTCTATCTTTAAAAACTATGATTATTGGTCAAGGCCAAAAAGCGTGAAAAACAATGTAAAGAAGATCGAAAATACAGGGGATATCAATGTTCCGCTCATCAGCATCGCCGGATCATGGGATTCTCTCATCTTTCCGTCCGTTCATGCAAAGCCTTATGAAAAACTGGTCGAACGAGCGGGGAAAGGGAAGCTCCACCGGCTGTATATGATTGAAAAAGGCAACCATGTCGACAGCCTTGTCTGGAACCAGTCAACTGATCCAAACAAGGAGCTTCAGCCATTGCTGCCGTATGCCCATCAGGCGTTTGATCTTATGGTCAACTGGGTGGAAAACCATCATAAGCCGCCAAAAAGCAAGACGATCCCGACACCGGACGATCCTACAAAAGTCATAGATTTAAAGACGGGAAATGAAATTGAACCTGAATAAAATCGTTTGATAGAAAGATAGGAGGGAGACTTACGATGAAACAAGTTTTTTCAACCTTTCAAGAGGCTGTTCAAGATATACCTGATGGAGCGACATTGATGGTCGGAGGATTCGGCCTTTGTGGAATTCCGGAAAACCTGATCAAGGCACTCGCCGAAACAGGCGTCAAGGATTTGACGATCATCTCCAACAACTGCGGAGTGGACGATTGGGGGCTCGGAATCCTTCTTAAAAATAAACAAATTAAAAAGATGATTAGCTCGTATGTTGGTGAAAACAAAGAGTTTGAGCGCCAGGCATTATCGGGGGAACTGGAAGTTGAGCTCATTCCGCAGGGGACGCTGGCGGAAAAAATCCGCGCAGGTGGAGCAGGAATCCCCGCTTTTTATACACCGGCCGGGGTAGGGACAATGTTAGCAGAAGGAAAAGAAGTTCGGACGTTCCGCAGAAAAAAATATGTGCTCGAGGAAGCGCTTACAGCTGATTTTAGTTTAGTATGCGCCGCAAAAGCAGACCGGATGGGCAATTTAACTTACAATAAAACGGCACAAAATTTTAATCCGATGATGGCGGCGGCCGGGAACATCACGATTGCCGAAGTGGAAAAAATAGGCGAACTGCATCCGAATGAAATTCACACCCCCGGCATTTATGTGCAGCGGCTTGCCATCGGAAAGCTAGAGAAGAGAATCGAACGGCTAACAACAAGGAAAACGGGGTGATCGTTATGTCGGTAAAAATCAATGAAAAAGCAGGAATAAGAGAAAAAATCGCCAGACGCGCAGAAAAAGAGATCGAAGATGGAAACTATGTGAACCTCGGTATTGGGATGCCGACACTTGTCGCCAATTATATCGATAGCGACAAAGAGGTCGTCCTTCAATCCGAAAACGGTTTGCTCGGCATTGGCCCTTATCCGTTGGAAAACGAAGTCGATCCTGATCTTATTAATGCAGGAAAAGAAACGATCACAGCGATTGAAGGGGCGGCCTATTTTAACAGTGCTGAATCGTTTGCGATGATTCGCGGTGGTCACATCGATGTAGCGATTTTAGGCGGAATGGAAGTGTCCGAAACCGGGGATTTGGCCAATTGGATGATTCCCGGCAAAATGATAAAAGGCATGGGCGGAGCGATGGACCTCGTCCACGGCGCGAAAAAAATTATCGTCATTATGGAACATGTGAACAAAAAAGGAGAGCCGAAAATTTTGAAAAAATGCTCCCTTCCGCTCACAGGAGAAAATGTCGTGGACCGGATTATTACGGACCGCGCCGTCATCGATGTCACTCCCCGGGGGCTAATTCTAGTCGAAGTCGCAAAAGGCTATACGGTCGAAGACATTCAGCAATCGACCGAGGCGGAGCTGATTATTGCGCACGGACTTAAACTCGACGCTTTTTAAAAAAATTTCCCAAATGATAAAATAAAGCCCAGATTTCTTTTGGATGTTATGGTATCCTTTTTTTAGAAACATTGGAAAGGGGAAAGCTATGGTTCGAAATCTGGCAAATCGAAGGCATCCGGATGCGGTGAAGCTATCCCGCATTTCCGGAGCCATTTTTAATGGGACGGGAATCATTCTATCATTGCTTTATGTATTGATTGCGAAAATTTTTAGCTTTACGTACATACCGGGCTGGATCGCGCTTGTCGTGTTTTGTATGTTGTTCATACTTTTCACCTGGCTTATACCGACATTAAGCTACCGGCGGTTTGCCTATGAAGTATTCGAGCAGGAAATCGAAATTCAATCAGGCATCTTTTTTATCCATAATGTGCTTGTTCCGATGATTCGTGTTCAGCATGTCGAAATGGAAAGCGGACCGTTTATGAGAAAGTATGGGCTGGCGGCGGTTACTGTTGTCACCGCTGCATCACGCCATAAAATAAGCGGCCTGAAATCGGAGGATGCAAGAAGACTCCAGAGCCAAATCGCTATACTTGCAAGGGTAAAGGATGATGATGATGAATGAGCCGAAGCGATTGCATCCAACCTATATTCTTCTTTTTGTCATTCAAGCGATTAAAGGATGGTTTCCTGCCCTTATCGTGCTGGTCGTTCAAGGGAATAAGCACCCGTGGCTGTGGACGTATGCAGCGCCTTTCTTGATTGGCGTCAACGTATGTTTCGGATTGGTCGGCTGGCTGCGCTATTCGTATACGATAGAAGCTGAACAAATCGTGATCAAAAAAGGGGTTTTCTTTCGTGATGAAAAATATATAAGCTTTCGGCGAATTCACACTGTTTCTATTGAGGAACCGCTTATCCAGCGCCTGTTCCGGGTTGTGAAGGTGAAATTGGAGACACCTGGAGGAGGGAATGAAGCGGATGGCGTCATACCGGCCATTACCCGTAAGGAGGCAGAGGAGCTGCAAGCGGCTCTTCGAAAAGAAAAAGGAAGTCATTCTTCTGCTTCTGAAGAGGACGGTACTGCTGAAATTAAGATTCTGCCAGAACAAACAGAAAACCATCGGGCAGGAGCCAGGATTAGCCTCGGAACAAAAGACCTATTGATTGCGGCATGCACGACCACCCACCTTGGGATCGTCATTACTGCCGTTGCCGGTATGTTATCCTTTGCCGACGATGTTCTCCCAGAGGATGTCTATAAGTCAATGACTTCATGGATCATCCATCATCTGTCAGGATTTACTGCTATTATCCTCGCGATTATTGCAGGTAGCTTGCTTGCATGGGTCCTATCCATTTTGTTTTATATTGTCAAGTTCGGCGGGTATACAGTGGAGAAAAACGGCTCGCAAATTTCTATTTCATACGGCCTCTTAAACAAAAAGCAGACGGCGTTTCACATTCACCGTGTACAGGCGATTTGCGTAAAAGAAGGATGGCTCCGGCAATGGCTCGGGTACGCAGAGGTCGAAGTCTATGTCATTCAATCCGATAAAAAAGAAAATGTGATTTTGCATCCGTTTATAAAGAAAGCTGAGCTTACGCAGTTGTTCGAGCAGTTTCTTCCGCAGTATCATGAAAGCAAGATTTCCGATCGGGCCCCGGGGCGTGGAGCCTTCTATTTCGTTCGCTGGCAATTGCTAGCTACGTGCCTCGTCTCCGGCCTATTGCTCTTGGTTTTCGGCAAGCACGCTATTCTTTCGCTCGTTCTTATTCCGCTTGATACTCTATGGTTCCTGTTCATTTACCGCACGCAGGGCGTGATGTTGTCAAATGAACAGCTGGCTATTCAGACGAGAGATTTGGCAAGAAAAACGTATTATGTTCGCCGTCCGCACATTCAATCGATGACATTGTCAGCGACAGCTCCAATAAGGCGAAAAGGGCTGCTCTCCTTATCGATTGCCGTTATGGGGAAATCAGTCAGGGGGATCCGCCTATTTGAGGCATCACAGCTAGAGGCTGTTTGGAACTGGTACAGCAGAAGAAGCTCAACAATGTAAAAAAGAACTCGGGCCATCCGAGTTCTTTTTTAGATCGTAACCATGCCTTCAATGGTTATAACCGCCGAGCCTGCGACTTCAATCGTAGGATTATTTTCTCCAGGGGTGACCTACTCCCACGGCTAAAGCCGCAAGCTACTGCCATAGGCAGTAGTGGGATTCTAACCGTGGTTGCTTTCTCACAAACATCCAACTTACTTTCTTCCAGAGAAGAAGCAGCGGTCGAACTTGGGTGAGCAACACAAGAGGTCGGAACACAACTTCCTGCGGGCAAGGTTGGTGCCTACTACGCCATCCTTCTGGCGATACTTTTAAACTTTGATCGATGCCGGTCTTGGCCGGTTGAAAAATAAGGGTTCCCGTTCACATATCGCTTATACCAGACCGGTTGTTTAAATATGACTTCAAGAAGGTGGCTTACTTCCATCGGGTACTTTTTACGTGCGATATTCTGGGCACCGTTAACATCCCGATGGATTTCTGTTTGGCGAACAGAACATTTGAATGGACGTCCATTGATTTTATGTCTTCCATGACAAAACGGACAGGTTTGGGACGTATAGCTTTCTTCCGTTTCTTCCACTTTGATTCCTTTCAGCTGAGCTTTATACGTTAGTTTTTGTTTGATCTTTCCCTGGTTCCAAAGGGAAAGCTGTTGCCTTCTTATTTTGTTGTTTTTGACTTTTTCTTTTGGTCCTTCTTTGTGTTTTTCTCGATCCCGGACACCCGCCCGATGACAAGATTCGTGAAGTTTTCTTTTTCTAAAAATAGAATGACTTCTTTCGTTGTGATGATTCATAAGTAAAATGAATAGTGCAAATAGCATTAATGAGAGATTTTCATGTAAACTAAAGAGAAAGCATATTCAGAAAAAATCGGAGGCGACTGATGAATCTTTTTCAGCTTGAAGATTAGTAAATCCGAAAAGTTTGCCTCTGAAATGATAGAATAGCGCAAGAATAGAAGATGGAAGAAACCAAACCGAAACTAAAATATGATCTGCATATCTGCCGTCCGCCTTTTCCAAATCATATGATCTTGTCCCTCGCCCCAATAATTTTTTAGCAAATAGTCCGGGGCTCCAAATTTCTTCTTCCATATTTTCTGTGCCGTTTTATAGCCGCTGTCTAAACAAAATTCGTTAATCCCACGATTCAAGAGCGTTAAAAACATGACATTCAACAGAAGGCTTCCTATGCCGCGCCTCTGAAAATCCGGAAGCACAAATACTGTCCCGATCTCAGGCACCCCTTTTAATCGCCCATTGGTGCAATTGATCATCAGGCTGCTCGCCGGGCCATGTTCAATAGAACCTATTATTTTATTATCATTTTTATCGGCGGCAATCAAAAAATACCGCTCTTTTCCATCGCTGTCGAGGTCGTATTTCAAGTATTGCTTCTTGCTTTCAATTTCATTTTCGATATCAGCAACAAGCGCCGATAATCCTTCTTTTCTGAATGTATCCGTTACGACTGTGCGAAAAAATTGATGGAGCTCATCTCGATCTTCGATTCGCGGCCTTCTGACTTCAATGTTAAGCACATGGAACCCCTCCTTGATTATTAAAACCTATAACCTCTGCTATCATTATAATAGGTCAAAGAGGAAGAAAACAAAATAGAGAACTCAGGTCTTGAAAAATCACAATAAATTACTGATCACTATCTTGCAAAGTTCAATACTATATGGTAAATTATAGTTGGCGTGGAGTTTGTTGGTCATTTTCGCCCGGTATTGAACTATGATCAGTACTGAATGATAAATTTTCATTAGTCGATAGGATTACTAAAAGGCGGTGAATGTATGAATGTTCAGTTTAAGAAAGGGGTTCTGGAGCTTTGTGTGCTCGTATTAGTAAACCAAAAGGATCAATATGGATACGAACTGGCTCAAAATATTTCAAAGCGCATCGAGGTGGCAGACGGGAGCCTTTATCCATTATTACGCCGGTTAACGAAAGAAGAGCTGGTTACCACCTATTTACGGGAATCAACTGAAGGGCCACCGCGAAAGTATTACAGGATTACGAGTAAAGGAAAAGCGTACATGGAAGAACTTATTGTGGAGTGGCTAAAGTTTTCAGAAGGAGTGAATATGCTCATCAAGGAGGCGGCCGTCTAATGACAAAGAAACAATTTATAAGCGAATTAGGAAACTTTATTAAAAAGTTGCCCGAAGGCGAAAGAAAAGAAATCATCTATGATTATGAGGAACATTTTGAAATGGGGATGGCCGAGGGCAAAGCGGAGCATGAAATTGCTAATGAGCTCGGTTCTCCGAAAACGCTTGCCCGTGAGATACTCGCCCAGTATCATCTTTCGCAAGCTCAGTCTGATAAATCCATGCATAACATGATGAAGGCACTGCTCGCTATCGTCAGTTTAAGCTTCTTTAACATTGTCTTTCTTCTCATGCCGATTATTGTTATTTTAGTCGTTTATGCCGTATTATGTATCGCATCTTTTGCGATAGCAACAAGCGGAATCGGTGTATTATCCCCGGTCTTTTTGCAAGATATAAGTTTTATGGAACGACTCTTTATGGCAATGGCTTTGACTGGCTTCGGAGTGTTTATGTGCATCGTGATGATTTACATCGGGAAATTTCTTTATCGAATGATTTTGAACTATGCAAGATTTAATGTTCGGATCGTGAAAGGAGAGCGAAGTTAATGAGAAAATGGATGTTGATATCCGCGATCGTTTTTTTAGCTGGAATCGTGGGGCTTGTTTCAACCGCAGTTGCCAAACAGGATTTTTCATTTTCATTTCTTTACGGAAAGACCGTATCAATCGATAAAAGGAAATCGGTTTCCGCAGGTGGAATCGATTCCGTTAATGTTTCGGCAGGGTCTAGTGATGTTAAAATTGTACCAGCAAAAAAAGACGCAATTGATGTTCACCTGATGGGGAAAGGGAATAAAGCAGGGCTTAGAGCAATGAAATTTAGCGTGAAGCAAGAAGGAAGCCAACTGCTAATCAGCCTTGATTCCCGTATCGGCTTCGGCATACGGTATTCGAGTACAACACTCACAATATCGGTTCCTGAAAAAGTGTACAAAAAAATAATGGTCGATATCTCAAGCGGCGACGCGAGCGTAAGAGGAGTAAAGGCCGAACAAGTGCAAGTCGAAACTTCTTCCGGTGATATTCACATCGCTCAAGTATCCGGCAAAAAGATTAAGCTCGGGGTCTCTTCCGGTGATATAACGGGAGAGCATCTAGAGGGGGACATTGCGGTTCATGCTGATTCAGGGAATACCGAACTTTCATTGGATACGATCAAACAAAATATCGCCATTGATGGATCAAGTGGTGATGTAACGGTTAACGTCAACAAAGCGCCATCCTCCCTCGCTTTAGATTTTGACAGCAGTTCTGGCACCGGAAATGTCAATTTGCCGATGAACTATCAGACGAAATCGGACAACAGCATCCACGGCAAATTAGGATCAGGTAAATATGCTCTCAAAGTGGATATAAGCTCCGGCGATTTTGATTTTAACGTCAAGTAATATAGGGTTGGATGGCCCTGCTTTAAACGGGCAGGGCCATCCAACCTTTTAAGATACATACATAACAATACCGAAAATAATGATCACAACTAGAAATGTAATGACATAAATCCACGTCAGGTTGCGGACGTTTTTGAAAGAGCTTGTTTCGTAATCGCGAGAGCGCGCCAGTTCTTCTTCGGCAGCGTTCCCTTCCGTATTTTCATGTGCTTGAATCGTTTCATCCACGCGCTTTCCGACATAAAGCGTCGCAACTAATGCAATCACGCAAACAAGCGCAGCGACAATAATTAGAGAAATATACATTAGGAATCCCCCCTTATATTTATTATAATCGAATATTCTTGATCATAAAAAACAGAAAAGGGAAAATTCGTGAATCTTTGAATCATTACGGTTCCCATGAAGCTGTTTCAGGCGTTTCATATGGTAAAATAAATGGGTATAAGAAAACTGCAACATACTGTGTAGTGAAACGGGGGGATCGCTTGATTATTCATGAATGCGGGGCAAAAGTCTCGGAAAAAGCTTCATTTTGTTATAACTGCGGCCATCCCATCACAAAAATGAGTCCTCTTTTAGAAATGATTCAGGAGCATCCTGCTCCAAAAGAACAAGAAGCGAATCTGGCGCAAGTCCCCGGAAACATAATTGATGAACTGGGAATGGTAGTTGGCGAAAAGAAAAAAGACTATTATTTACAGCAATGGTCAAAAGAAACGGTGGGCCAAACATGGAACTGGAGTGCGTTTTTCGGAGGTTTGATCTGGCTGTCGTATCGAAAAATGTATGTGCCTTTTGCCGCTTTTTTCGCTTTGCTCGTTATAATTGAACTAATATTGGCTTTCAATCGAATGAACCTTTTTATAGCCTACTTGATCATTGGATTCATCATGCATTCATTCATGGGATTCATGGGCAATCGCCTCTATCACTTCCATGTCAGAAGAACAATCAAAAAGATAAAAAAGATCGAAGCATCTTCTTCTGCTATCGCAAAAGCCATGAAAGAAATAGGCGGAACTAGTTGGGGCGGAATCGGAATTTCCACCTTAGCATTTCTCTTAAATGGCATCATCATCACCCTTGTCGTTAGCCTTTTTTCCTATCTGGACAGACAGACAACAAAAATGGAACATCAGTTGACAATGGAAGTTTTAGCTGATAGCGAATCCCATCAAAAAGCTTTAGCCGAACGCAAAGAAAAACGGGATAAAGAAAAAATTTTGCAGGACGTCATCGATGTGATCCGAAAAAATACGGAAAGCTATCAATCAGAAGACCTTGAAGGCTATATGTCTACGATTTATAATGACGGATTTTCCAAAAATAGTGATTACCATAAGAAAATGGTGCGAACGGAAAAGACCTTTAAAACATTCGACTTTGTTTACCAGGTGAATGATATTGAATTTGTCTATATCCATCCGAATGTTGTCCAGGTAAAGCTTAATGAAAGCAGATTCAAGTTGAATGGACCGGAGTTTGAAAATCAAGTGATAACAAGGCTGCATACACTTAAAAAGCAAGAAGGCAAATGGAAGATTGCCCGTTCGAAGATTGTTGATATGTTTTATATCGATAAACCGGCTGAGTTTTAAATTTTATGTAAAGGTGAAAGAATCGGGTGTATACGGCATTTATTTAGGGAAAAGGCAAAGTGAGAAATCAACGCGAACTTTTAAAGATTACTTTGGCATTTTAGGTGTAGCAGAAGATAAAAAACGCAACCATAAAATGCGGAAGTGCTCTATTTTAATCTAAAAAAAGGAACGTATTATGCGGAGGTAAAAGATCGAATGGAAAAGCTTCGCCGTATGCATACAAGTTAACTGTCCAATTCAATTAACTATAGTATGTACATTGAGGAAAAAAACTGGTCACGTTTGGCCAGTTTTTTTAATAAGCATAAAAATGGTTTGAGGCCCTTTAAAATAGGGGATAACATAGCGTAGAATACTTTGGGAATTAAATCCATTCATTTCGTACAGACAGAGACAGGATATAATAAACGAAAGGATTATTTTAGACAGGCATTTTTCGATAATAATTGAAATCCTGGGACTTTCGACTTATAATGAAGGTTGAATTTTTTTTATGGGATGATCCATTGCTTTTATGATAGATAGAGATACAGTGAACAAAAAATTTAAGGCCAAATCCAGTTGAGGACAACAAGATTCGGTTAAAAAAATTATTATTGGAAATGGTTAGGAGAGAGTTGTAAATGAAGAAAGTGATAACATACGGTACATTTGATTTACTTCATTGGGGACACATTAATCTTTTAAAACGCGCAAAGGCATTAGGGGACTATCTCATTGTTGCGATTTCTACCGATGAATTTAATGCGATCAAAGATAAAAAAGCGTATCACAGCTTTGAAAACCGCAAACTTATTTTAGAATCCATTCGTTATGTGGATGAAGTCATTCCGGAAAATTCCTGGGATCAAAAGGTGCGCGACGTGATCGAGCATGACGTTGACGTATTTGTCATGGGCGATGATTGGAAAGGGAAGTTTGACTTTTTGAAAGAATATTGCGAAGTCGTTTATTTGCCAAGAACGATCGGTATTTCTACTTCAAAAATTAAAGAAGATTTATTTTCTGTGCAAAACGGATAAAAGATTAGTTCATTACACTCGGCTATAGCCGAGTTTTCTATTGAAGGAGAGTAATTACAGAAATGGATGTCAGAAACACTACGATTCGAAATCGTACCCTTCATTCACTAACGTTTGTAAACGATCAGTATCGTTTGCAAATTCATTTTAAATATAATGAAGCTTATGAAAATGCAATAAATAAGTCGATTCTTTTCATTAACCGCCAGTCAGCTCAAGAGCTTTCTTTTCCATTGCATCAAATAGAAGAGATCGATGAGTTCCGCCGTTTAGAAGCGGTTATTCCTCTGGCAGAATACGCTGAACAACTAGCGGAAGGCGGCGTTTGGGACGCTTATATCGTTTTAGAAGTGGAGCAAACGGACGAAGAGACGGAAGAAGAAGAAACAACGTTAGGGGAAGATGATCCTGCAGAGGACGATGAGGCGGAAAATGAAACGGATTTGGATGAAGCGGATGCTTCCGAAGATGATGAACGCGGGCCAGTTATTAAAAGATATCGTTTAAAAAGCAACGAACCATATCTCGAATTGCTGTATTACACGAATCCAGCCATCGAAAATGTGATCATTCCTTATACGACAAATAAAGGGAATGTCTCAATTAAGGCCCGTGAACCGGGTGTCATCGCCAAAATCGAAGCGATGTCGCTAAGCAAAAGTGGAAAATTATCGTTAACGGGTTATGTGATTCATACTGATGTAACGTCAACAGAAGAAAATCGGAAGAAGACGCTTGTATTAAAGCATAAAGACGGGGATGAATATCGTTTTGAAGCCCGAACGGTTAAACGAAATGACTTAACCGAACGTTACGGCAAGAAAGGAAGAAATTACGACTCCGCGGGGTTTGAAGTTGAAGTTGAACTTGGTCCATTCGGATCCGTACCGGAGGATCGGTCTTTAAAGCTTTGGATGGAATTACAAGATAATGACGTAATTGAAGGTGAAGTTCCTTTAGCGTCCCCATTAAAGTGGATTCGCCATAAAGGAAATCCGGGTCAATCCACTATTTTGAAATCGAAAAACGGCAAGAAAAAATTCAGCCTGAAAGCCCGGAAAAAAAGCAGAAATGTTTCACTTCGCATTGCTGAATATAGTTTGAAAAGAGAGCTGATCTCCCGCGCGAAAAAGCTTGGCGGCAAAGTAAAACGCCATAAATTAACGAAAGCGGCGTATTTACTCGTATTCAAATTTGTCGGATTTCTGCCGGCGAAGAAAAACTTAATTATGTTCGAAAGCTTTGCCGGAAAACAATATAGCGACAATCCCCGGGCTATTTACGAATACTTATGTGAAAATCATCCAGAGTATAAAATGGTATGGAGCTTTAACCGGAAAACATACGAAAGCCGCGGGGATGACAGTATTCCTTGCGTTAGACGTTTCTCCATTCGATGGCTGTTTTTAATGGCTCGGGCACGATACTGGGTGGTCAATAGCCGCTTGCCGTTATGGATTCCAAAACCGGCTCATACTATTTATTTACAAACATGGCACGGCACCCCTTTAAAGAGGCTGGCTGCCGACATGGATGAAGTTCATATGCCAGGAACGAATACGAAAAAATATAAGCGAAATTTCATCCGCGAAGCGCGGAGATGGGATTATTTAATTTCTCCAAACGCGTATTCAACCGAAATTTTCAAACGAGCGTTCCAATTTGAAAAAGAAATGATTGAATCGGGCTATCCGAGAAATGACTTCTTGCATTTGGAGAATAACCCGGAATCTGTCCGCAAATTGAAAGAGAGCCTTTGTGTTCCTCTGGATAAAAAAATCATCTTATATGCGCCTACATGGCGGGATGACCAGTTTTACGGCAAAGGCCGGTACAAATTTGATCTTGATTTAGATTTAAATTTATTGCGAGAGAAGCTTGGCGATGATTATGTGCTCATTTTAAGAATGCATTATCTCGTTGCTGAAAACTTTGACCTGGCGCCTTTTGAAGGATTTGCCTATGATTTTTCAAGCCATAAAGACATTCGCGAGCTTTATTTAATTGCTGATTTGTTGATAACGGACTATTCTTCTGTATTTTTTGATTATGCGAATTTGAAGCGGCCAATGATCTTTTATGTCTATGACATTGAAACATACCGCGACAAGCTAAGAGGCTTTTATTTTGACTTTGAACAGTACGCTCCCGGACCGCTTGTGAAAACGACGCCTGAAGTCATCCGGTCGATTCGTGAAATTGAAGCGAACGATTTCAAGCCTTCAGAAATATTGGATGAGTTTTACGACAAGTTTTGTTATCTTGAAACCGGACATTCTTCCCAAAAAGTCGTTGAACGTGTTTTTCTAAATAAATAATATGAATAACTACCATCAGGGCGGTTGCAATACTTTTGCGACTGTCCTTATTTTTTAGTTATAAATATACGAAAATAACCAGTAGAAAAAATTTAAAAGTTATTATAGACTAAGTTGGTAGCATTAGGGAGGAGAAAGTGAATGAGCCTGATTCAAAAATTAAAGCGAAAATGGTTTCGTAAAAAAATAATTAAACTGAAGCGAAATATTGCCATCACACAAAACGGATCTCATCTAACCATAAAGGGGGCATTCGCTAAGGAAGCTTATAAAGCGAAAGAGTTATGGTTTGTCTCGCGATCGAACGAAAAAAAATACAAAATAGAGGAAATCACTCCTTCTTCGCAGTTTGAGTTCAATATTCATTTAACAGATAACAAAAGCCTGTTTGATAATAGTGAAGGGGATTTTTATGACATTTATCTTTTGATTAGCGTCCCTAAAGAAGAGATTGGCGAGAAAAGGCTTGCTTCAATCGAAGAAAAAGCGGAATTTGTATTGCGTGACGATGGAGGATATGATGCTGAATATCTTATTCGATTAGGCCGGTTTCAAAATACGCACTGCGAAGGTCTCGACTATTTTGAAGTGGATGGGCAAAAGTGCATCTTTTTCATAACGAAAAAGGGGAATTTAGCCTTTGCTGTTAACCAAGAATTAAAACCAAATATAAAAGCAACAATTGATCGGTTAAAAACAAAAGGCGAGAGATTGAAAATTAGTGGGAGAATATTTACAAAGCATTCAAAAATAATTAAATCGAGTTATTTGTTTTTACAAGGTCGAGATACTAATATTGAGGCGAGGGTTCCTATTTCAATACAATTACTCGAGAAAGATGTTGAAGAAAAATATGGACTAAATCGATATGTTTATCATATTGATATTGATTTAACAAATACGGTTATAGAACATTCGTTACTACAAGATATTTATGATTTATATCTAGAACTAAATTTGCATGATCAACAAGATAAAACATTAATACGATTAGGGAACCCGCGTTTTAAGGCCCGCTACTTTGCAAAAGGTGGTTATGCAAAGGGCAAAAATAAAATGTAT
>NZ_JBBHZM010000043.1:0-22600 GCF_049843615.1 Fictibacillus sp. Mic-4
GAGTCACATGAGGGGCTCCTCCGCCCCTCACGTGACTGAATATTCAATCTATAACTAGAACACAAGAAAAATCAAAAAAGACAATTCCATACTCTACTTGTAAATTGATTTACACAAAATTATTGACACTACCGTTTATTGTCCGATAGTATCTATTTATTGTCGAAAATCGACTGTTTATTGTCCAAATGCCATGAAAATAGCATCCGCTAGGGAAGTTTGATCCTGCTTCTTATCTTTTTAACAGGTGAAAATCTAGAAGAAAGGGGGTTCATATGACCAATCTATTTTTTGTCCGCCATGCCCATTCCGTTTATACGCCGGACGAACTCGAACGCCCGCTATCAGACAAAGGGCTTCTCGATGCCAAAAGAGTAGCTGAATTCTTAAAATCAAAAAATATAGAGGTCGCCATTTCAAGCCCTTATAAACGTGCGATTCAAACGATTAAAGGGGTGGCCGACCACTTTCACTTGAAAATTCAAATCGAGCCCGGATTAAGGGAAAGGAAGTTGTCAAAAGAGCCGGTTAGCGACTTTCAAACAGCGATTCGCAAAGTGTGGGCAGACCCTGAATTTTGCTTTGAGGGCGGAGAATCGAACATGGTTGCCCAAAAAAGGGGAATCGCGGCAATATTGAAGATTCTCCGCACGTATGAAGGGAAAAACATCGTTCTCGGCACGCACGGGAATCTCATGGTGCTGATTATGAATTATTTTGACCCGCAGTATGATTTTGCATTCTGGAAATCGCTGAAAATGCCGGATATTTATCAATTAACATTCTCGGGGAAGTCATTGGCCGCCGTGGAGAGAATATGGATCTCCTAAAAAGCGAAGACTGCACCTATTGCAGTCTTCTTTTTTATCATTATTCCAAAAAAATAGACAAAAATTGACCGATTTAAGTATTTACTATCTAAGAAAAATATTGTATGATCTGTAATGATATGTGGGAGTGATGAAGCCAATTCTGTATGTGGGCGCTTAGGATTGGTCGAGCGAGTAGCGCAACCGACCGCTTTCGTTAGTAAAGAAAGGGGTATTTTTTATGCAAGAAAAGAGAGAGAAAATTGTAAAAAAGTCTGGTAGAAAAGCATTACCGTACATACTCGCTGGCTCAATCACTTTTTCAGCCATTGGCGGAACTGTAGCTTATGCAGCATATCAAGGATCGTTCACCGGGTTGTACAATAAAATTATGAGTCTCGTTTTTCCCGATCTCGAAAAAGAAACGAATGACAAGAAAGATTCTGTTATTCGCCAACTTAGAGAAGATGTGAATAATTTAAACGAAGACGCAAAAAAATCGGTCTCTGATTATAAAGACCAATTAAAGGAAAACAACAAACAACAACTAGACAAATATTATGCAGAGAAAAAAGCGCAGGCAGAAAAGGCCCAAAGACAAGCGATCACGGATAAAAAGAACGACTTGAAAAAAGATGCCAACGCCCAATTAGATCAGGCGAAGAAAGATATTGATAGTGTAATCGAGAACGAATTTAATAAATAACTCATTTGAAAAAAGTAGAAAAGGAGGCTAAACCTTCTTTTCTACTTTTTTCGTAATTGGGAGTTGTTGCGTTTTGTTTTCGATGGCCGCTTAGATGCGGCCTTCTTTTTTTCAGAAGTCGGGTTTGTTGTCGTAGTCGAGACGGATCCATCCGGATTAACGGTCGTGGTCGTTGTAGCCCCATTTGGATTTGTAGTTGTTATCGTGATGGTCTTATCCGGGTTAACCGTTGTTGTGGTCGTGGTTCCGCCATTTTGAATCGTCGTTGTTGTGCTGTAGTAAGAAATGGTTTGAATTCCTTCCCCCCTGTTGCTAGACCCGGCGCCTGCATAGTGTTTTTCGGCGTGATTCGGTGAAACGCATTCCACATTGCCAAAATTGACCGTCCCATCCGCTAAATCATTAATCTGAATAAGACCTTTTTTAAAATCAGGCAATCAAAAATCTCCTCTCAAAATATCGTAATAGGTTAGTAACCAAACTTGTCCGTTTCTATATTTTTATTCTAAAATGACAAAAAGGTGAAGTTCCTGTACGCCTAATCAAAGTCTGTTTGGAGATAAGTAAAGCATTTTTCACAGTTGTTCATATAATGATAATAGTAAGATGTACAAGGTGGTGTTATGTATGTTGCTTTCTGAAATTCAGCCGGAGCTGTTATCACGCGAACAAATCACCAATCTTGTTTTTGGCACAAAAGGCGATGACGGAAAAGCGGGGGACTGCATCTTTGTATTTGGCGGGAAAGCGACTCGTCGCGTTGTAAAAGCGGCTGAACTCTACCATAACAAGAGAGCCCCTTATATTATGTTAACAGGTTCGGGCATTCGCTGGGGGAAGAATGAGCAATCAGAAGCCGAGTGGATGCGCGAAAAGCTGCTGAAATTGGGGGTTCCAGATGAGGCCCTGCTTTTAGAAACAGAATCGGCAAATACAACGGAAAATGTGCTGGCCTCGCTGCTCGTTTTGGAGCGTAAAATCGGGTTGGAGAAAATTAAGCGGATTTTAATCGTAAGCTCTCCTTCGCATATGCGCAGGTGCCTGCTTACTCTGCAAACTTACATGCCTTCCTGGATTGAATATTCGATGTGTGAGGCAGACCGGACATCAAAAAATAACTGGTGGGAAAACCCTGACGAAGAAAAAGCCGTCCTTCATGAAGTTGAAGCATTGGCGAAATACTCCCGGCAAGGGATTATAAGAGATGAAGAAGTGGAGATTTGACAGCTGATTGTATTGGCCATTCATGCTGTTAAATTTTTTTTGCATAAAAAGAGATAGCCCTTATGAGAGGGCTATCTTGAAAAATACGGGCAGCACCCCGCCTTAATACGAAAGGGCGCTATAGCGTTTTAATAAGTGGATAAAACCGCTTTACCGCTCGGGAACCAGCCTTTTGATCCGGCCATTTTTGAATAGCGGTATTTCACTTTTATTTTAATTCCTTTTACCTTTTTCTTTTTAATCAAAGATAAATAGCCTTTTAGTTTTTGAATTTGAGATTCCGATCGTAAACCGATAATAGTAGAGAGCGTTTTCGTGCTGATCGAAATGAATCCGCCATGTAGAACGTTTTTTGCATAAACCGATACACCGGAAGCTAAATTCGTACTTAGTTTTTTGGCGGCAGCCTTCGTCACTTTCGAACTATGTATTTCCCTTTTAATAATCGAAGCGGACATTTTATACGAAAGCGTTTCAACATTGCCGATTTTAGGGGACTTTCTTGAGGCTTCCGCCGTTTTCATAGAAAACGGGCTAACTAACGAAATGACTAAAGCAAACATTAAAATGACCATCAATTTTTTACCCATATCCTCACCCTTATAAAAGTGGTTTTATACTATTAACGAATTTCAAAAGGGAAATGTTTCACTATTGCAAGAAATTAAAATGTTTCTCTGCTTGTTTTATGTATATGATAGGGATCCTCTTCTTTTTCCTTTTCTATCGTATCACAGTATATTAGTATTTTTACTTAAGTTTTTCTTACTATAGAAATTCGCCAGCCGATTGGAAAGATGAGGATATACGATGTAACTTGTATATTACTTTTTGTAACTTTTTTTAAAAATAGTGTAGTAGTTGTTCACGCTCATTTCGTCAATAGTATGAAAAGCGGGATTCGCAAGAACAAGGGGGTGAGAGCGATTTGGAGGAACAGTTTGTCAAACAGTTGCTTCAAGGGGATGAGAAGGCATTTGACGAGTTTACGAAGCACTATCGCAACTACCTATTTCGGGCCATTTATTCAGTGCTTCGAAACGAAAAAGATGCGGAAGACGTTCTGCAGGAAGTGTTAATGAAAATTTACGGCGCTCTCCCCCGGTACAATGGAAAGGGGCTAAAAACGTGGATCACGAGAATTGCTGTTAATCATTCCATCGATTGGAAAAGGAAGATCGCAAGAAGAAAAGAGGACAGCATGGATGATGAGGCATTGAAGCAACATGCATCTTCTGGCAAACTCGTCGAACTTCCGTTATTACATAAAGAAACGAAAGAAGCGGTGCACAGGCGCCTTAAAGAAATGCCGGGCAATTATCGCGATGTCATCTATGCATTTTACATAGAGGAAAAAAGCTATAAAGAAATCGCTAGCGATCTGAATCTTGAAGTAGCAAATGTGAAAATGAAACTTCACCGGGGAAGGAGCTGGATGAAGAAGCATTGGAAGGAGGAGGATTTTAAGTGAACCATTATACAGAGCATGAATGGCAAGCGTATATTCGTAATCAATTACCTGAGAAGATGCGCGTAGAATATGAGTCCCACCTGTATACGTGCGATGATTGCCTTGAGAACTATATGAGGGCTCTTGATTCGCAGACGGATGAAATGCCGACTTACATGGGTGAGGAGGAGCTTCAAGCGCCTGCTGTGCAAAGGCAAGCCGTACGAAAGAAATCATCTTCCTACCGAACGCTCATTCATTATGGGATTGCAGCTTCAATTACGCTAATGCTTACATCTTCAGGGTTTTTTGCCCACCTTGCATCTTACGTAAATTCAATGCAAGAAAAGCAAGTGGAAAAGAATAACGGTTCATTTAGCGAAAATATGATGGACAAAACCCTTCACTTGCTTGATTTTATCAATATTCAAAAAAACAAAGGAGGAGATCATAAATGAATCGGCATCCGTTGGCGGCATTTCTCCTGGCGTTCTTCCCCGGAGTCGGCCATTTTTATTTAAACAAAAAAGGAAGAGGAGCTTTGTATAGCATCAGTTTTTTTGGCTGTTTGGCTTTGGTTTTTTTTCTTTTCGTGATACATGCGGATGATGGGCCCATTTTGCTTATGGTATTCCTGGTAGCAGCCATCTGGCTCGTTAACATGCTCGATATAATTGTCACCCTTTTAAAAGGGATCTCGATTTCGGGATCAACGGACGGGCAGCCTGGCAGTGCCGATCCATCCGAACGTTCGCAGACGATGTTGTTTGGCTTTGTGCCGGGGTTAGGCCACTTTCATTTAGGCTTAATGAACCGCGGGTTGACGTTTATGATTGGCTTTTTCGGACTTATCGTCATGATTCTCTTTGTTGCTGTTATCTCCAATGAAGGCGGGTTTCTTGTTTTTCTCGGCGTTTTGCCAATTGTTTGGATTTACAGCTTTTATGATGTCGTCCAGCAGTTAAATAAAAAACAGCGTGGGGAAGTGCTTTTTGACCGGACGATCCTGGAAGACTTTGAAGAAAAACGGGAAGAAGGGAAGAAGAGCAAAACGATAGCGACCTTGCTTGCGATCTTTCCAGGTGCCGGCCATATGTATTTAGGGCTGCAAAGGCGCGGGTTTCAACTAATGGCTTCCTTCTTGCTCGCCATCTATATTTTAGACGTATTGCATTTGCCGGTCTTTTTGTTCCTTATTCCGTTGCTCTGGTTTTTCAGTTTTTTCGATTGCTTGCAAAAGGCGACTAAACATGGGAAGGAACCGCTCGAGGATGCGCCGCTTATTGCTTATTTTTCCAATCATCAAAAATGGATCGGCATTGTCCTGATCGTGCTCGGAGTGTTTTACCTGTTTGACCATGTCGTCATGCCGGTATTTGGGCCGAAGCTCCAGGCTTTCCTTCACGTCGATGTTCAAATGTTCTATGACGTCTATTTTCAAACGACCATTGTTTCTTTTTTAATTATCGCAGGCGGACTGAAACTGCTATTTGGCAGTAAAGAAAAGAAGGAGGGGCGTGAACAATGAGGAAATGGCGTGTCGGAACGATCTCAATGGGGCTTTCCCTTGTATTCCTCGGCAGCATTTTGCTTCTGTCCCAATTTAATAAGGATTGGACGTATAATGTGTTTGTCGTCTGGTGGCCGGCTATTTTAATTATTCTTGGTCTGGAAATGCTCATCTATTATTTTTTAAAGAAAGAAGAAAATGCATTGATTACGTATGATTTTTTAAGCATCTTTTTTGTCGCTGTCATCGGCACAATTGGAATCGGGATGACCTTTCTTCAATCGACAGGGTTTATTGATGAACTGAAAAAATCAATCAAAACAGAGTATAAAACGTATGAGTTGCCAGCGTTTAAAAAGGAGATTGACGGATCGGTGAAAAACGTTGTCCTTGAAGTGGACCAGCACGTGAATATCGAAAGTTCTTCAGCGAATGATATACAACTGTTCGGCACGTATTTCGGGGAACAACAGGAGATCCAAGCTGCAAAAGACTATGTAACGGCAAAAACGGCCGGCAATACGCTATACGTCATTGTCAAAAATCCGCCGGTTAAAACGGGAATGTTTCAACAAGAAACGAGGATCAATCCGACGATGATCGTCCCGAAAAATGTGAACCTTGACGTTCGCGGGGACCACCAGGGAATAGCTGTCTATCCAAATCAATTGGAAAACGACTGGCGCATCGAGGATGCCGGCCATGTCGCTGTAAGATTGGATGAAAAAGCGAAGATGAACATTAAAGCCGAAACGTATAGCGCCCTTCCAAAAGAGTTAAATTGGATCAATAAGGAAAAAATGGCGGGGGATGGAGATCGATCGCCGATGTACAAAGGGACGTACGGCACTGGGAAGGATGAGCCGACCCTTTCCATTACGAGTAGCGACGAACTTTCTATTCGAAAGTAACAACTTAAGGGAGCCGCATTTTTCTAAGTGAAAATGCGGCTTCACCAATTTAACGATTGCAAGAAGGCATATACATCTTTACATACTTTCTCCCGTTCTTTGCCTAACGTAATGATATGCCCGGATTGTTCATACCACTTCAATTGCTTGATTTCCGAATGGACATGATTATAAAGGATACGGGCACTTTCTTGATATAACGATTCATCCAGACAACCTTGCAACACAAAAATGGGTGAGGAAATGGATGCGAGTTTTTCTCGCGTATGAACAATCAGTTGCTGGAGATGTTTTAAGGAAGGCATTGGCCGCTGTTTCAATTCCTCCAGTTCAGCCCGGATTTGTTCATCATCCTTTCCTTCTATTTTCTTATATTGCTTCGCATAATTCAGTACACGCAAATATAAGTCGTCCAGGCTTTTTTCTTGAATAGGGGCGCACATCGAAACAATGCCCTTTACCGGCAATTCCGCGCCGATTTTTAAAGAGAATACTCCTCCTAAAGAAACGCCTGCCACGGCAATGTCCGAAAACCCTTCAGCTTCAAGAAAATGATAGCCGTCAAGCGCGTCCTGCCACCATTCATCCGGACCAGTTTGAATGAGCTCGTCCGGCCCCGATCCATGCCCTTTATATAAAGGCGCATGGCACGTAAACCCGCGCTCGTGCAAATAGTTCCCTAACATTTTGACATCGATCGTACTGCCCGTAAACCCGTGCAGCAAAAGAACGGCTTTATTCCCGCCTCTATATGTAAACGGCTTTGGAGAAATGATCTTCATGATTTTTACCTCCTTTGCTGTTATCTTATCATTTCTTTTTTTGTTGTATATAGGAGAAGATTAATTTAGAATAGATTGAAAATTGCATAAAGGAGAGAGGAATATGGATCTTTCTACAATTCTTTCATTTCTCGGAGTATCGATGCTGTTGACGATTGCGCCAGGGCCAGACAACCTTTTTGTTGTCATGCAAAGCGTCTCTTATGGGAAAAAAGCGGGGCTTGCGACAGCTCTTGGCCTGTGTTCGGGGATTACGGTCCATACGACGGCCGCTGCACTCGGAATTTCCGCCATTTTGTATCATTCTAATGTTGCCTTTCAAATAATCAAATACATTGGCGCATTCTATTTGCTCTATATGGCATGGCAGTCTCTTCGCGAAGGAAGAAAGCCGCCGAAAGCTGAAAAGGTGAAAAAACAAAGCCTTCCCGCATTGTACCGGAGGGGCATATTCATGAATGTATTAAATCCGAAAGTATCGCTCTTCTTCCTGGCGTTTCTTCCGCAATTCGTCACGCCGGACGCTGGCAGCCCCGTTAGCCAGATGATTGTGCTCGGACTTCTGTTTATGGCGCAAACGATTGTTATATTTTCTTTCATCGCATTATTTTCGGGCAGCTTTGGCCGGAGTCTCCTGGAAAAGCCAGAGGTAGCCCGTGCCATCAACTATGCGAAAGCATCTATTTTCTCAATCATCGGAGTCCGTCTGGCGTTAATGAGTAAATAAATCAGGGCTTTGGAAAATAAAATGGGGGTTTCGGAAAATAAATTTTAAGTTTTGGAAAATAAAATTTGCTTTTTGGAAAATAAATGACAAGTTTCGGAAAATAAAAAATGAATTTTGGAAAATAAAATCGTATATTTAGAAAATAACGCCGTGAATCAAGCCTCTTTTTCCGCTCGAAAATAGGCATAATTTCCCCGATTTGCTACATGCTATGAACAGATTTTATGAAGTGATCTAAAAGGGTGATGATAATGAGCGGGCATTGGGTTTCTTTAATTCCTTTTATTGTTGTGATTCTGCTAGTGATTTTTACAAAACGTGTATTGACTTCGTTAACTTTAGGTTTAATTGCGGGCGGTTATTTGCTTCATCCGAGTCCGGTCGGTGGCATCCATGCGGTTGTCGACCATATTGTCAAAGCGCTCTCCGATCAAATTAACCTTAAAGTAGCGATGTTTTTATACCTTTTTACCGCACTCGTTGGCATCATGAAACATACAGGCGGGATCAAAGGATTTGTAAGATGGGTTAGCGACCGTATTAAAACAAAGCGTGGCACGCTCATTATTACGTGGCTGTCCACACTCGGCACATTTAGTGCGCCAAGTTTCAGGATGGTTACCGTAGGGCCGATTATGCGGGCATTGCTGGATAAAATCAAAATGAGCGGCAAAGAGTTAGGCTTCATCATTGATTTGACCGGAACGAATGTCATCTCGCTTATTCCGATCGCGACGGCGTTTGTCGGGTATATGACATCGGTCATTAAACAGTCGCTTTCTTATCAACATATACAAGCGGACCCTTATATGTTGTATATAAAAAGCATTCCTTTTAACTTTTTTTCATTTGCCATCATACTCGTTGGGCTCTATTTAAGCTTTTTTCATCATTCCAAAAAGAAAGTGGAGAAAAATGAAGACCCGCAAAATATGAAGCAAGCAGAAGCGAAAGGGTGGGAAGATTGCCATCCGGTCGTTGCAAAAGATTTACCGGAAAAACCATTGAATCTTCTAATCCCGCTTATTCTCGTTATCGGGTTGACGCTGTTTTTAACGTGGTACAGCGGGCATGCGAAAGGTTTTCATGGCTTTAAAGCGTTTGTTAAAGCGGATGTCCTTGATGAAATGCTTGTCGCTTTAATTAGCACCATCATTTTATCGTTTATCTTTTTTATGTGCCAGAAGTTTAAGCTGGATAAACTTCTTAAAGAGTTTGTGAACGGCGGCAATGAATTGATGAATGTCATTATGTTGCTGTCAGTGATCTGGGCATTATCATTAGTGACGAATGAACTCGGCTTTGCGGATTTTGTTTCCCATCATGTCAGCTGGATTCCGACCGCTTTCGTTCCGCCGGTTTTATTTTTGCTCGGGGCGGCCATTTCTTATTTTATCGGTTCTTCGCTCGGCACCTGGGGGATATTGATGCCGCTTGGCGTCTCATTGGCACACGTTTCAGGAGCGCCGCTTCCGCTTGTCATCGGGGCCGTCTTTGCAAGCGGCGGCTTCGGTTCATTTTCGTCTCCGCTAAGCGATGATACAAACACAATGGCCGGGATTCTCGATTTAGAAGTCATTTCCTATGCCAACTATAAACTGAAAGCCGGGCTCGTTGCGGCCGCAATCGCAACGGTTGCCTACGGACTCGCTGCATTTTTCCTTAAATAATAGACTGAATCTGGTTCACGAACCATTGATTTAGCGATATACTGAACATAAAGTCCGCTTTTCGAAAGGAGAATGGTATGAAAAAGTATAACGAACCTGTTAACCTTCGCGAATTTGCGCTTTCCGAAGCCCTATCGCTGCTTTTTGTGGGCGCCCTAAAAGGAATGGTAAAAGCGGTAAAATGTATTTTTCATTAGTAAAGAATATGTTCTCTTTGCCGGAGGGGAGAAGTGATCATTTTTTGATTGAAATGATGTGGATTTTGTCGTATAATAGTTATTGCGTCAGATGGTGTTTTAACGCCGTCTCTTTTTTCGATAAAAATTCAAGCGCTCGTAGCTCAGCTGGATAGAGCGGCGGTTTCCGGTACCGCGTTCGATAAATTTTACGCAGGCTAACCGCTTATAAACGTTGATATGACACGGTTTAAACGTTATGCTTAACGTTAGGCCATAGACGCGAAGCAACGAAAATCGGAAAAGTAAACAACGCAGGTTTCACGTCTGCGATTAAGTACAAGTAACGCGTACATATACCTCCGCGCAAAATTATTGCGTAGGAGGTTTTTATTTTGCCGACAATTAGACGGCCAGTAGTTAAACGAAGAAATGTCGAAGCGGAAGATGTATTTTACGAAACTAAAATCACGGTCAACGGCGCTCTAGAGAGGGTGTTAAACATTTATTCTGCGGAAGGTTACCGTAATAGGACGATTAATGACTACGGTAAGTACTGGACGGAATTTTTCCAAATCATCGATAATCGCAGATACATCAGCGATGTAATTACGGATGACTTTCGGAAGTACATTAACGTTCTTTTAAGAAAAAGAGGACTATCGCCAGTAACCGTTAATATTCGAATGAATGCAATAAGAGCGATATTTAATCGTTTGGAGTCAGAGGGAATTATTGAGGATAACCCGGTTAAACCGATCCGTAAACTTAAAACGGATGAACAAAAGGTTGGTGCGTTAACCGAGGAACAACTTAAGCGACTGTTTGCGCAAATAGATAAAGGATCATTCGCTGGCTATCGCGATTATTGTGCTATGCTAACGATGTTGAAATGCGGACTACGAATCAATGAAATTAATGCGTTAGAAATAGACGATGTAGACTTCGATAATAACGTTATTATGCTACCGGGTTCCAAGAATAAGAATCGCAAGAATCGCGCCGTACCGTTATCGCCTAAAGTTGCGGTGGAGTTACGGCAGCTAATAAAAGAAACGCAGGAGTACTTCGGTCCAGGTATTAAAACGGTTTTTGTAAATAACGTAGGAGAACCGTTGAACGAGGACTTAATTCGTAAGAGGATGAATAAATATGGGAATGACGCTGGATTAAAAGGTGAGTGCCGGTTTAGTCCGCATAACTTACGTCATACATTCGCGGTACGGTTCCTTAAGAATGGCGGGGATATTCGTACATTAGCACGCATTATGGGGCACTCGGATATATCGACCACGCAGGTATACCTAAACTATTCGGACGATGACGTTATGAGTCAGTATAAGAAGGTGGATCAAATAGACTACTTAAAGCTTTAATGTACTTACTTAACGTAAGTTAACGTATAAAGCGATACTCACCGTTTATTGCACAATACTACGCATATCATCAACAAGCCGCTCCCGGCGGAGACGGCACCCGGGAACCTCACCCTTCGCCGGATATATGCAGGATCTTATACATTCGTAATGGAATGTAACGAATTGGTAAACGTTGATACGATAACGTTCTTCGATTGCATAAAGTTACTCGTTAATCAAACGATAACTAAACGTCGATGATCGTTGTTATATCAACGTTTCTTTTGTTTGTTCGATGTAACAAAAGATCATTATGTTACGTTTGTTATGCAGTCAAATGAATACAATATACATAAACGCGAAACCCCCCAAGGCCACCCTCGCCACTGGCCGAATCAGGTGTATACAACTTCCGCACAATAATTTTTATATCCCGGGGTAAATAAAAAAAGACGCTTATTATGCGTCTTGGAAACATTATTCGCTTTGCTAGACCACTCAGCTAAGATTTCGATACTTGGCTTACAGAAAACGAAGGTTAGGAAGAATAGATTTAACTCTATTGCATGTAACATGTTCAGTAGTGTTTTCATAAGCAACACTCCCATCCTAGTTATAGTCGCTGAGATTGGTTGGTCCGCGAGGCCTTTAGCCCAGCAAAAAGAATAACTTTATAATCATATTATACCACATTGTACCATTAATCTTAAATTTATATGCTATAAAAAAGACAGCCGATTAAACCTCGACTGCCTCGTATGCCTCGATTATTTCTTCGCGAGTAATTCCGATATAATCTAACGTTATTTCCGGTGAGCTATGCGATAGTATTTTCATTAACCGCGTAATGTCCGTTCCGTTCTGGTACATGATGTAACCGAAAGTTTTGCGTAATGTATGCGTACCGATCGGTCCGATTTTATCCGCAATTCCAGCTCGTTTTGCTGCGTCGTTTAATATACGGTAAGCCTGTACGCGACTAATCGGTTTGTTTCCGCCCTGGCGCGACTTAAATATGTACTCGTCGTCTGGTCCGGTAAGTGACGCCAGTTCCTTTTGCATCGTCTTGTTTAAGTGGATCTCGCGAACCTTTTTCGTTTTCTTTTCTCGTACCTTAACCGAAGTCTGTCCGCGAACATCACCGATCTTTAATTCGAGTAGATCGCTAATTCGTAAACCGATTGAAACGCCTAATGTAAAAAGTAAACGATCACGGCCGTGTAACGCCTCTTTCATACGCTCACGGTCTTTTTTACCGCGAATAGGTTCTACCGTATTTGACATCGTAACGCCCTCCTTGAGTGTAACGTTTAAAATAGTTTATTACATCCATTATAATAGGTTAGAATTCAATTGTAAATATTTCGAAAATAGTGTAAATTTAAGGTGTAACAGGAAAAGGAGGTAAACATATGAGTGTATTTGAACGATTAAGGACGCAAACGGGTCACCTTAGTAATTTTAGTAAAATTATTAAACAAAACTACGGTGAAAATTGTAGAATAATGGAGATACCAGGGGTAGAAGACATTTATAGCACTAAGTTAATGATACTTGCTGAAAATCGATTAGAAGTAGCTTCAATCGAATGTCTTGAACGAAATTCAGAAATGAATTATCCGGTTAATTTAAATATTAAAACATTGCAAATTAAAGACATTTTAACTATCGAAGAAATTTATAATACACCTCCAATAGATAAAAAATATACATACGATTTAGAAGGAATTTATATTAAATTTAAAAATCAAGTTGATAATATTCACATAGATTTGAGAAATGATACAGCCTTTATGCAGACTTTTTACTATATGGGAAAAGATGAGATACTCGATAACGCTGAAGAATTCCTGAAAGAGTTAAAATCTAAATTAAAATGAGCGCCTTCTTTATAAGGGCGCTTTTTACATACCCCAAAAATCATCCGATTTTACTTTCGGATCGATCTTCCGTATTGCGTTAAGTATTTTCCTCATTGTCGATACATTCGGCGTGTACTCATCGTCTGAACACAGTTTACTTATGGTGTTACGACTAACCTTCGATTGTTTTACTAATTCCTCTTGCGTTACCCCATTCCGATCTAAAAACCGTCCTAGTTTCGTCCTCTTTTTAAAACTAAACACGTTAAACACCTCGTTTATATTATTCGTCGTTAACAGTCTTGTCCCTCTTTCGCAAAAATATACAAACCTATCACAAGAAATTGTGAAAGTTAGACAAGCAGTCTTGCATAGGTATGTATCGTGGTAGAAATCGTAATAATTACTTGATTTGTAAACACGTTAGTAACCTTGATATTGTTATCAAAATAGTCGTGATAAAAAAGCCGATATTAAAGGAAAACTGAAATTGTTTAAAGCGCGCGAGCGAAGGGAGGGGAGCGAGAGCGCTGGACAGCAGGGCGGCCCAGGGGGCTGAATTTTTAGAATTTTATAATTTATAGGCGGTGATTACGAGTGCTGCATCGATTATTTTTGCGCATTGAGCTGGTAAAAACATTTCGCGCAGGGCAGATTTACCTTAAAAAGAAAATCGGCAAGGACGAAATACGTATCTTCCCGAAAATCCATTCGATAAGGCCGTTACCTGGGCGAGTAGAGTACGTCTTTACCGTCCCGCTCGGCATGAACCCGGCTGACATTGAAAAAAAGCGATGGCTATTCGAGAACAAATACGGCATGGCAATCGAACTCGAACGCAATAATAAAAAATTCGTACTTAACGTTTATGACCGCAAGCAATCATCGAACTACCGTTATGACTTTGCACAAATAAGCGAAGCGTTCGGTAACAAGCGGGTGCCAATACTGGCCGGCGTTAATGGCCGCGGTGAACTCGTAACGTACGACATGACAGAACACCCGCACCTTTTAATTTCCGGTGAAACCGGCAGCGGTAAGTCGACGCAACTTAGAGCCATTTTGACCGCGTTGATTCAGGCGAAAACGGCCGATGAGTTGCAGTTGTATTTGTGCGACTTGAAGCAATCGGAGTTGTTCTTGTTTAAACGAGTTGGCGCGGTAAAAGGCGACATTATAACGGACCCAGGCGACTTGTACGAAGTTTTGAAGCGCCTACAAGCCGAAATGAGACGCCGGGGTAAGTTACTCGCAGACAACGAACTGCACCATATCGCGGAGTATAACGAGAAAATAGGCGGTCAAAAGGAGCCGTATATCGTATTGGTAATCGATGAGGTATCGATGATAAAGGACGAAGCTGATTCGATGGCGATAATCGATGAAATTGCGGCAATCGGCCGGGCGCTTGGCGTGTATCTGGTGCTTTCCATGCAACGGGCGGATCGCGAAGTAATCAGCGGTAGGCTCAAAAACAATTTGGTGGTTCGAATGGCTTTCCGCGCGTCTGACCGTATCAATTCGAATATTGCGTTAGGGAGTAAAGAAGCCGCCGATATTAAGGTGACGGAAAAAGGACGGTTTTATCTTAAACTCGAGGCGACCGAGTGTTTGCAAGGCGTTTTACTCGAATCAGACCGCGCAAAGAAATTGCTAGAACCGTTTAAGACTTCGCAACTAATAGAAGATAACGCGCCCGTGCGTAAACAACCCGAACAACAAGAACTGCCGATCTTTAACGTATTGGAGGACGAGGACAATGAGACAGCGAGATAAAGCGATTTTAGATGACTTACAACGGTTTCGGGTTATGTCCCGCGATGACATTATCGATTTACATTTCGCTAACCTTAAGCAGCCGGTAACCGCATGTAATACCGTCTTAAAACGCCTACGCCGTGACGGATATGTAGAAGTAGATACGCAAAGGATACCGTATCTTTACTTCCCTTCGCCGCGCCCGATTAAGAAGGGAAGCGCAAAGACCGAACATTTCCTTGCGATCGTTGAGTTTTACAAAGAGCTGCGTAAATACGCGGAACCTAAACAGTTTATCGTTGAGCCGAAGCTAGGCGCCAAAGGGACGTCCGAACCCGACGCGTTTATGATATGGCAGGGCGCGCCGTTCTACATCGAAATCCAGCGTAACGTGTACTCAAAAAAGGTTATGGACGCAAAAATAAAAAGGTATCGCGATTATTTCGACTCGGAACTATGGAAAGACGCAAGCTGGCAGCCAAAAGACAAACGGTATTTTCCTAATGTGTGGATCGTCAGCCCGTATAAATACGAAATTGAACCGCAGCCATTCCGAGTTCTTCAAAGTGCCAGTGTCGCGGAACTAATGCAGAAGGTCGGGTGATCGGCATGTTACCGTTTATTTTCGTCGCTGGGGCGGTGTATTGTGCGTTAGGGGCGGTAAAGGCCGGGAGGAATATAGTAAGACTTAATCGAGAAATAAGGAATAATGCGGAGTTCTTGCGATGGATTGACGAGGTTAAAACGCAAAAGAAAGACGCCCTTTAATTGGGGCGTTTTTTTATTCGTCTTCAAGAATTAACAATTCATCTATTTCGATATTTAATTCTTCGCAAACTTTTGCGAGCATTTCTTTATTGTATTGTTTTGTTTCGTCATTGTACATCCTTCTGAGTGTTTCGAATTGCAGTCCTGTTCTCTCCGCGAGTTGACGAATAGAAATCCCTTCTTTATCAAGTAAAGGTTTTAAATTTGATCGTACTACTTTCAATTGAACACCTCCCTAAAAATAATATAACAAAAAATTTTCAAAATGACTACAAAAAGTAGTTGACTAAATTATGTAGTCGGATGTATACTAAGTTCAAGAAGTTGACAACAAAATGTAGTCAAAAGGAGGACAAGCAAATGTCATTAGAACCGATAGATGGGGGAGGACCACGTTTCATCGAACCTGTTCAAATTTATTTTCCACTTAATGACTGGGACGAAGGTGACGAGCCATACAAAATCCAAAACGGCTTTACCATCGGCTACACACACGCAATTTATCAAACGGAGAACGGCGACGTTGCACTCGTAAAGGTAACGTGGCCAAACACGAAAGAAAAATTCGTCGTATCTGACGGAACGGCAGGTATCACGTTAAAAGACCGTTGGCGCGATAAATTAACGCAAGAGAAGGCGGCTAAACTTTACGACTGGCTCGCAGGTATGACCGGTTGGGAACTGTTAACAACGGTACTTTATCCGAAGTTTGGCTGGGCTGACGTCGATTTCGATTTAATGGGAGGCGCGAAGAAATGACGAAGCCAATCGAACAACGCATAGCTTACTTTTTCCGCAAGTACCGAGAGGTACAAGCACAACCGTTAGGCGAGCGTCGCAGGAACCGTTTAAAACGTTTGGCCACGTACAATCAAAAATTAAAATTGGAGGCGCAAGAATATGGAAATTAAAGTTCGTTACGATTTAGGATACGAAGTGGAATTATTGGATGCGGTATTAGTAGACGGTTCGTTAGCGGTAGTGAAAGACGGCGACCAGTTTTCGGTCGTCACTGTAAAACACCGCGAAGGTAACGTATACGATGACAGCGGTGAATGGGGCTTCATTTTCCGTAATGGCGTTAGCGATTTTTCTGACGCGGTATCACATTTACGAGGAATGAGTGCGATCGATTTTGTAAGTCGGTTCTGCGGTTTGGCTGAGTACGAGTTAGTGTAACGAAATATCGCAAGGTTTACGACAGTAGGTGCGTCCTTTGGGCAAGGGCGCATCCGCTACCGTTTAACAGCGCGCGATCCTGAATCGAGGCTTACCGACGGCAATCGTTAAGGTTGGGTGTAGGACCGTTTAGGAAGACGCTGGCCTTATTTATTAACGTGAACACATGTGCGCTAATTCGGAATTACGTGGTAAAATGAAGAAAAGATAAAACATTCCGTCCCTATCGGTCCGGCACATATCATTACATTTTCGCGATTATGTACTATGAAATGATTATCGCGGTAAATACATATTGCCGACGAATGAAATGAGGAAGGCCGGGCGCTAGCCCGTTATCTCGCTCAGACAATCGATGTGCACAACAAAAGTGCACGCCGTCGTCTGAAACCGTTGATATATCAAGGTTTTTCTGCGATTTCCTTATAGGGGATATACGAAAAAGTGTACGGTGTTAAGGGTTATTTCCGACATATATACTCGGAATTGATTGGTGAAGGGGAGAGAAACCGATGGAAAAAGTTCAAGTAATTGACGCAGTCATGGGCGCAGGTAAGACGACATGGGCGTTAAATAAGATCGAAAATACACCGTTAGACGAAAAATTCATCTATATAGCGCCTTTCCTTTCAGAGGTAGAGCGCGTCATTAAAACGGTGAAAAGTAGAAAATTCGTACAACCGACTAATGCAGCCGAAGGCGGTCGTAAGTTAACCAGTCTTAAAAAACAAATTGAAAATGGCGAAAACATCGCCGCCACTCACGCACTTTTCGAAATGGCAGATGACGAGTTAATCGAATTACTAGAGTCATCGAATTATACGTTAATTCTCGATGAGGTAATGGACGTCATTGAGAAAGCCTCGGTTTCTCCGTCAGATATGCGGTTGTTGCTCGAAAAAGGGTATATCAAAATTATAGATAACCGTGTTGAGTGGATAGCTCCAGCAGTCGAATATGAATACGGACGTTTTGATGACATCAAGCTATTAGCAAAAGCTGGCAACCTTTTTTATCATCGCGACCGTTTTCTAATATGGGCATTCCCGCCCAGGATTTTCAGAACTTTCGATAATGTGTATGTAATGACTTATTTATTCGACGCTCAGATACAACGTTATTATTTTGATCTTTACAATATAGAATACCAGTTAAACAGTATTAAAGACGGCGAGTTAGTTGAGTATGATCGTTTTGCAGACAATAGAAAAGAGTTATTTGCGCTAATTGACTTATATGAGGGTGACCACAATCGACACGGCGAAGGAAGAACAGCTTTTTCATCGCGTTGGCTTGATCGAAAAGAGGCGGAAGAGTTACAAGAAATTCAAAAAAGTATTACGTCGTATGTTCGAAGAGTTGCTAATGCTAAGACAAAAGATGTTTTATGGACGACTTTGCAATCAGTAAAGCCATTTTTACAAGGAAAAGGTTATACAAAAGGGTTTATACCGATGAATATGCGTGCGACTAATGACTACGCTGACAGATCCGTCCTTATTTATGCTTACAATCGATTCATGAACCCGGCATTTGAAAAACCGTTTTTTCAAGACAATGGTGTGACAGTAAACGAGGATCTTCTCGCGGTGTCCGACCTACTTCAATGGATATGGCGGTCGAGAATCCGAAACGGCGAACCGATCAAACTTTATTTGCCTTCATCCCGTATGCGTTCATTATTGAAGGCGTGGGCTAATTACGAAATTTAAGGAGGGACAAGGAGTGAAACAAAAATGTATTTTAAGTATGCGTGTTGCAAGATATTTACTGGCGCACGGTTTTAGAATTGTTGACGTCGAGCCGTCACGCAAATTTCATGGAGAGGTTGTTTTTATTTTCGAGGATACACCGGAACTGACTGCAGAACTGGCGAAACTGTCCCAAGCTGGCAACTGAAAAACAAAAACTAAACGGAGGGGAACAACTTATGCATGCGACTAAAACATCCGAACCTAAAGCGACCGAAACCACCTACAAAGACCCAGGAGCAGGGGCGATCGAATTTGTCCGTCAATACACGGAAGGATTAACACGCACAGCAGCACTACCGGTTATCGACCGTCTTTTAAAGGGAGAATTACACGATCAGACCGACAAGCGCATTAAACGGTGTGATTATTGCGGTTACTACTGGCGAGATGAGAGTAAGCGTAATACTAAAAAGACTTGCTCGGACGAATGCAAGACCGGAATAAAAACGATGCAACGACGCGAACAACGGGCGCGGAAAGAGTTGCTTAATCCGGTTAAAAAACCGAGAAAGCATCGGTTAGAGGACGATTATTTATGGTGGTTAGAGTATCCGTTTTGGATTCAGGGGTATTCGATGTTAAAAGTCGGTTGGAAATTCGAAAAACCAACTGGAACTGCCGCGATGGATTATATCGAAGCAAAGAACGGCATTTACGGTAAGGGTAACCGTAAGAAAGGGATAAAAATAGTTAACTATAACGGCGATGAGGGAGAGGAATTTTAAATGGCGACAAAAAGGTATATGTGAGAGGGGCGAAAGCCCGGTATTTTTTAGCGGTAAAACGAAATAAAAAGGAGGTTATAGAAATGGACGCAATGAAAGCGAAGGCGATTCGTTATTTTTTAGGTGAGTCGCAAGAGAAGTTTGCGAGACGGATTGGCGTGGCGACATCGACTATCTGTGCAATCGAAAAAGGACAACGAGACATTACAGACTATATCCGCGCCAAATTAGTACGAATTGAGGCGAGTTTATCAGATGAGTTTCTTCTTTTTTTTGAACATTTCAGGAATTGTTAATAAATATCCATTATAACAATAACATGAAAAAAAGGGGGAGTCAATAAAAATGGATGAATTTTTTTCCGATGCCGCGCAATATATCGTCGAAAGCACGGTGATCGAGAATTACGTAAAGGGTAGCGAGGAAAGTAGGAAAAAATATCGAGAGCGCCTAACGATAACGCTTTGCAAAATGTTTTCGCCGAGAAAAAATTACGATATTTCGAAGGAAACCATACGGCAATTTGTTGGCGACGTGCTGACACAATTGGAGCAGGAGATTAAACGACATGAACCAACGTAAACTCCAATCGGTAAAATCACGAATAAAACGACTGGCCCGAGACTCGTGCGCTAACTTTAACGGTCAGAATGGATGTTTTATTGCGCCAGGAGGTTGTTGTCTTTTAACTTACGATAGTGAAGGTACCGGGAATGTATGCCCGTATTTTTTGCGTTCGGTTTTGCCTGTAGATCCGAAGCTTGAAATGGAGTACCGGGAACTGTTTGGAGTAGTTGTCAAACAGCAGGAGGCACCCGGGCATCTTTGCGAGGAATGCGGTAAGCCGTATAAGCGCACAAGTAATCGTCAAAAATTTTGCGGGGCGTGTTAGGAAGAACAAACACGGATAAGGCGAAACAAACGAAATAAGGAATATCGAGATAGGCAGAGACGTGACGCTTTAGGATTTTAAAAAGCCAGGAATGACGCGGTTTTCAGGTGTTGAAAAAGTGCAAAAAGTAAGGGGTTAAGGTATTTACCTTTAAACCTCAAAAACTGCATTCTAAAACGTTTATTAGGGGTCGATGTCAAATGAAAAAGAAAGATAGATTACAAGTCATGCTTTGCGTTCCCGGGCGTGATTATCCCGGCGAAAAGGTTATCGTCGCAAAGGTAAAAGACAACAAAGAAACACGATTGTTTACCTTTGGCTCGGATTGGGCCATACGTCATATCAATCAGCAGATCCCACGACTTTGGCTAGATTTCCGATCAAAACGAAGAAAGAAGGTAGGTTAATAGATGGATGAACTAAAATCAAACGGTAATTATAGTTCCGTTCGTAAGCGAAAAAGACGACGGAACAAACGTCGTCGTAACGATAGTGGACGAGTTAACGGGCGAAGTGTTACACCAATTCGCGAGATTTTGGAAGCTAAAGGATTCGACGTCGCGTCGTTATTCGTTACAGGAAGCGTTCGAGTGGTGCCGCAAAAACGAAATTGACCGCGTGTTAGATGATACCGGACTAAATGCGGTTATTCCAATCGAAAGTGCCTATCACTTTTATTAAGGGGGTGTTTAGGGTGCCAATCAATTACAAGTATTTAATGGAAGCAATTGAAATGAGTTGTATTCGTTAAAACAATTAAAAGGAGAGATTTTTTCATGAAAAAGACAGCTCGATATTATCTTGATAAAGCACAGGAGATCAAGCAATCTTCTACTGCATTTTTGCGTGAATTGCAAAAAGAAATGGATAATCTTTCAAAGGAAATCGAATTTGATGAGCATTTAACAAGGTCAGGTAAAATTGCGAAAAAATCTGAATTAAAGGATGTAAAAGGTATTGAAGCACTTAAAAAATTCCATCAAAGAAAACAACAATACTTGAGTGAATTAACGAAAGCAAAAAAGGCCGCCGAGAAAATCTTAAAACAGCCCATTAAGAAACCGTCTTCCGAGGAAATCGAACAATTCGAAAAAAGATTTAAGCAGTTAAAGACCGAATTGTTTCTTACTCCGAGGGCGGATCGCGCTGAACAGAAATTACGTGAGTTTGTTGCCGACATCAAACACGGATACTTTGCAGAAAAGGTACGGGATGAATTTAGCGAGGTTGTTGGTACAATCGTATCTTCCGCCGGTCCGCAAGCTGCACAATTCAAAATGCGTTTATTTGATATGTACGAAAAACTTCAATCCGAATTTGAAAGTCCGGAAGTAAAAGAAGCGAAGGAAGCATTAGAGTACGCCGAGTATGCAATTAGTGAAAACCGCCTATTTGCCGGTGATTTAGCGGTTAACGCTGCGGTTAGTACGTTTGGTGCTAAATACGGTAATTTCATTGATAAAACAGACGAGTTTTTTGCAATGGAAGAAAATCAGGAGCATAGACCAACGGACTATGTTGATCCGGAACTAGAAGAGGAAAAGGTGTTTAGTGAAAAGCTGAATAATGTAAATTTAATGTTCAGCAATATAGAAAAGATTATGGCTGACAAAGTAGCTAAAGGAGAAATTTAAAGGGGGAGGTAATGAGTAATGAGAGTTAAGGATGACACCGTGGTACAAAGGGTAACAGGAGTCGATTTAAACTAGGTAGACGTTTCAAAAGTCCGCTTGACTTGACGTTCTTTAATAATGCACAACGCGGAGCAAAATACGAAGTTTAAATGAAGGTGGCCAAAAGGTCGCTTTTTTTATTTATGTCGGAAACGGACGGAGGTGAGGAGATGAATTACTACGCAACAAAAGCTAACCGTTTTGGTGAGTTGCTTTTTATCGTAAAAGACATTTTAGCTGGTAAACGCGCCTACAACGATTGTATAGCGGAATTAGACGAATTATCCGAAATAGGCAACGACTTTAAAAGCCGACAAGACGACGCGGAACTGAAGCTATTAGGCGTTAATGTCGTTAAATTTTTAAAACAATTTAATCGATCATTACGTGATGATGGCAAACCGACACAAAAGCAAACTAGACGACTTTTGCGGTTAATCTCAGTAATCGTAAAACTAATTTCTTCAATAGAGAGGAGGGGTATAAATGGCGTTTAATTTAACAGCGGCCCTGCGTTTAAACGACGCGGGGTTTTCGAGTGGAATGCGTAATGCCACTCGAAGTTTAAATAAGATGAAAACCGCGTCTTCCGAAGTGGTTAAACACCTCGGGTTAGTAACAACGGCTGCGGCGGGCGTTGGTTTAGCGTTCTCGTCCGCCAAAAAA
>NZ_JBBHZM010000044.1:0-22499 GCF_049843615.1 Fictibacillus sp. Mic-4
GTATTCGTATATTCAGCGGAACCTAGAAACGCCGGATGAATTAAACCGAAAAGCCGATGATACACTCATTGTCTTTGTTCCTGGCTCCCATCCATTAAAACTTAAAAAGGCGTACTATACCCATATCCCTGAAATTAAAGCCTTAATGGAAAGCGCGTCATTGTCTAATATTTTTGAGTTTCAACGAGAAGATGATGACTACAGCGAGTTTATCCCACAAGAGGCTTTAGCCCTTCTTGAAAAAGAGGAATCACAGCAACAGGAAGAGCCACAAGAAGAGAATAAGGAGAAAAGACAAGAAAACGAAGAAGCGCTGCCGTACTGGGATTAATTTATATAAAAAAATTCTATATAAAGGAGTGTTTATGATGAAACCTCAAATGTTCGGTGATGGCACGCTAACAGTTAACGGAAACCAAGTGATCTATGATATTCCAAGGCAAAAAGTACGGATAGAAAGCCTTGACGAATTACGGGTTTTAAGGCAGGAACATTCCATGTTTCTGCCTGTCACCGATCTCCGGCAGGACGACCATTATTTAAAGATTGTTTATGAGGTGCCGGAAGGCTACCACCCTTTTAATCTCTTAAAGAGAAAAGGGGATTTCCTGTTAAAATTAATGATTTCGGAGGATATCCTCGAAATCCGCCATTTAGAGGATGAATTGACGACCATTATTCATCCGAATAATATTTTTTATTCAGGTGTCGGTAAGGTTAAATTCATGTATAAAGCAATTAAAGACGTTATGCCGGCCAACGGCTTTAAAGCTATCCCTTTAATGTTCCAGTTGCAAGCTCTCATCCTTTCCCTCTTTACCAAAAAAGACTATAACGAAATTAAAAATCAAGGCTTTGAGCCGTTTGCATCCGTAAAAGATGAAATCGTGCAATCGATCATTAAGGCTCAATCGATAGAGGGGCTTCAGCAGGCCATCGCCCATTTTCGCGAACAGGAGCAACAACGGGTTTTAGCGAAACAAGAAAAGAAAGGGAAAGGCATTAAAATGCCGGGTGCTGCTGCTCTTTTCGCTATCATGATCGGCGCAGCTACCGGAGGAATTGGAACTCACCTTGTCGAGGTGCAGCCTATAAAGTCAGGGCTCCAAGCCGATCTAAAAGAAAGTAAAAAGAAACAGCAGCAGCAAGAAATGTTACTCGAGGGTTATCGGTTGGCCGCTGCTCATAAGCCGCAAGAGGCCATTAAAAAATTCGAATCCGTTCATGGTTTAACTAAGGATGATAAGGAAATCCTTTCCCATCAGTATTTTTTGTTAGACAATCCGGAGGCCTGGGAGACGGCCGCTAAACTCAATCCGGCATTAAAAGATGATGTCGCTAAAAAACAGCTTGAAAAGAAAATCTCCGATATCGAGCAAGCCTTTAAGCAAAAGGATTATAATAAGGCTATAGATTTGGCCAAAGGAGTAAACGATCAAAGAGCGAAAAAATTAGTAGGGGAAAGCTACTTAGAAAAAGGAGACATCGAAACTGCATGGAAAGTCGCTACGGATATTAAAGATGTTCCTCTCCAAATTAAAGTTCAGGAAGCCTATTTGAAAAAAGTGGATTCAGACAAGAAATTATCTAAGGATAAGAAGAAAAAGAAAATGGATGCTATCAAGAAACGAATAAAGAATTTGAAAAAGAGGTGAGAGGACATATGAAAGTTTCTTTTAAAGATAATGTCCAACGTGATTTTCCATATAAAAAAGGTGATTATGTTACGGTTGTTGTCCGATGGTTATATGAAAATGAAAAAGGGGCAGACCTTTATTATCATGGTACAATAACTGATATTGATAATAATGGATTTTGGTGCGTGCTTGACGATAACAAAACGCAAGAAGAGTATTTTAGCTTTAGTGAGATTGAAAACGTGATTGACGGTGATCGTATTCCTGGTTCAAGTAAAAGGCGAGATATTGACAATTAATTCGAAATCAAATACCATAAAAGGGAACACTTGTTCTAGAAATTGATCCCCTTTTTGTATGCCACCTTTCCCCTTTTAGGTGGCTCTTTTTTAATGGAGGTGATGACCATGATTTTTGAAAGCGATCCACTTCCCGATATTGAACGCAAAATTCAGCGAATCCTAGTCAATTGTTCCTTTTATCAAAAAACCCCTTCTATTGCGGAGCTATGCCTATGGACTGGCCGTGAACCTGGGGGGATTTTTGAAGTTCTTAAATCATTGGCTAACAAAGAATACATCAAATGGTCACCCGAAAAGCCGGAGGAAATCACCCTTATTGTTCAGTTTTAAGTCTTAATCCACTAATAAAGGTATTTAATTCTTTTTGGAGAAATATAAATAAACTTCTAGTTCTTGGGGCTTTCAAAACTGAAATACGGGGGAAAAAAATTATGAAAAATGACAAACATGACAATCAAGATCAACAGGATACTTTTGATCGAGCATTTTTAGGGAAACCAGGATTTATGTTATTAATATTAGTTCTTATCGTAGTCGGTTCTCTATTATACAATTATTTCAAATAGTATCAGAAAGCAAAGAAGAGGCCTTTTTTGGCCTCCTTTTTTTTGATAGATTAGTTCCATTATAATTTCCATGTCGAAAAGTTTTGGAAAAATATTGTTGAAATTTCAAAAAATTTGTTCTAATCTTAAGTTGTAACAAAAATCCAAATGAAGGAAAAGAGGGGTTTTTATGAAAAAAGCATTGACATCTTTGACTTCACTTTCATTATTTTGTTTATTGGCCGCTGCTCCCGCGAATGCAGCCTCGAATGACCATGAAATTAAAAGTAACAAAGAAACTCCAAGAGTAATTTATCAGGCAAAAGAGGAAAAGGACATAAACAAGCTATACAAAAAAGCAGTTAATGGTGTTTCCGATATTTCCGTTTTAGATCCGTTACATAATAGGGCTAAATGGAAACTTACTCCTGAGAATAAATCTGCAAAAGCAAAAAATACTGATATAGATCAATACGAAACGGCTCAAATTTTAAAAGTAGAAAAGGTAGGAGACACAGAAGTCCGAAATATTGCAGTTACAAGCTTTGCTGATGTTGGAATAGAATCTATTTCTGGTAGCCAAAATGGATCAAAATGGGATCCATCTTATAGTGTTAAAGCTTATAGTACGATGTATTATACGCAAACGGTAAAGAGTGATGGGCTTACTTACGCTAAAGTAACTAGAGGAAAAGGTGGATGGACGAATTCCGATCCCCAAGTTTATATTTCCAGCAAAAAGGTTATTTTAGGAACCACTGGCTGGCCAGCAGGAACCCAAACGTCAACACACTATCCTAGTGGCTCAACCTTTGATTATTCAGTATCTTTTGATTATGTAGCTTTATCTGCTGGACATGCTATTGGTGTAACCTCAAGCTGTACTTTAAAGGATACAAGTGATACTTGGTCTTTGAAACTCAACAATAATTTACCTTAAAATCTAGTATTTCTTCAAACACGTTTTATGCATTTTTTTATACAAAACTAAAGGGTTTGGCCATTTTTTAAAAACGGCCAAACCCTTGATTTATCAATGATGTATAGAATCTTGCATAAACGGGTAAAACAATCAATTGTTAAAACCCTTGATAGAGCTGGATTTTTAAAATTTCATTACTTCCCAAAATTAGCATTATGTCAACTGAGAATGTATATCATATACACTTTTTAGGTTTGTTACGATTCACTTTCGTTGGTGTTATTGAATATCAATTAATTCTAAATGATCAAGTGGTAGAACCAACTTGAGAAGGTGTTTTCGTTTTCTTTGATATATATTCACCACGCCAGATTTCTTCGAATGCTTTTTCATCTAACTCGAAATATTCATCAGCAACTTTTTTTAAATCTGTACTCTGACCTTTTGTTATGACTACCTCTACTATCTTGCCTATTTTTTTCACTTCTTCAATAGGAGTCATATAGTCTGTGTCTCCGCTAATAATTATGGCTGTATCGTAGCTATTCATGTAAGCGCCAATTAATAAATCTGTTGTTAAATTAACATCGGTTCCTTTTTCCGTTGCTACGTATGTTTTTGGATTGCTAGGGTCAAACACCACCTGAGGAATTTTATTTTTTAAAAGGGTTCCCATTTTTACTGTTGTCCGTGGTACAGTTTTTAGATATCCTATAATCCCATTTTGTACCGGTTCGTTTACTGTATAAAAGTATGTACGCAATAAATGGCGATTAGGACGTTTATTAACAATAAAGTTACACAACTTTTCAAAGTCATATTTTGGTGGCTGATTTAAGTAATGCTTGCAAGCGTGATAAAAATTATTAGCATCAATAAAAATCATTACTCTTTCCATATTTTTCCTCCGGTGAATATAATAAAAGGAGGTCAGGCGTACCTAACCTCCTTGGTTCACTATTGATTGGTTACAAAGCCTTAGCTAATAATAACCCTTAAATTATACTCGCAAACCCGTAGGTTATTAAGCAAAATCAGTATTGTTGTATTTATTATAAACATATTTTGTAATAGAATGCAACCTTTTCTTAAATTTTCGGAATTTTTCACCTGTATCAGAAATGGTACAAGATTTTTTGAATTTATTGTATAATGGACATAAGAATTCGGCAAAATGAATAACATGAAAATGACCGCAGGGGGGACAACCCTACGGTCATGCAATAGACGGTTTCCCTCGGTGGGAATCGGCTTGTGCTGATAGACTGCCTTAAAGAGTTTTCGTAGGTCTCAAGGGCAGTCTATTTCTTTTGGTGAAACGACAGTATAGCGACAACTAAAGTGGCAAAACTAATCATGATGGAAATTGCCTCTGCTACCGTCATAGGCTTCACCTCCTTTCGGATCAAAAAGGAGAGTGGAGCCGACCCCTGCCCTTGAGAAAAGCCGAATCTATTGCTTTTTTATTTTATCATTTTTAATGGAAAATTTATGTTGAAATTCCGCGATTCTATTAAATTTAACGTGCAGAGAAACGCTCTATTTTAAGATGAAACTCGATTGAATGGACAACCCATCATGTCATCTTAAAATACGGACGTTTAATTTTGGCCAATCTTCGGGAATAAATGAAAAAACGAATGATTATGCCAGGGAGAAATCAGTTTGTATTCTTTTTCCTAACTAAGATGCGTGCAAAAGAAAAAAGTTGCCGTGACGGCAACTTTTCTCTATCCCATAAAAGTTAACTAGTGAGACTTAATTTTGTGATTCGATAATCTTTACTACCCAAAAGTTTAACAATAATATGAGTCTTCCATTCTTTGAAATACTTTAATGCTGAAAAAGTTCCAACACTATCAACTTCCCAAACACTTGGATCCAATTGATCTATAGTTGTGATATGAGACTTATCATACATCCATCCTGTTAAATCTACATGTTTAGTGGCACCTTTTATTTTTCCACTACTTACAGTGAATGTGCCATAAAGTTTATGGGAAAAGTTAAAGCCCTTTGTATTATTAATTTCAGCTTTATATTTTATTCCGGTAGCAGCTTTAGCTTGTGATACCATTGATTTATTTTTTGACATTAATACAGGAGATTGCCCGGAGTAGCTTGAATCATTTGCATCAAAAGAAAAAGTAATAGGCTTGTCTGAAAAACTAACATCCTCGGACACTGTGAATTTTTCTTCATGATTAGCTAATTTTTCATTTGCTTCCTGTCTCAATTTTTCAAGTGCAATATTTAATTCTAAAACTTCTCCGTCAGTTAAATAATTTGTTTCTTCTGGTTGAGCAGGAGTTTCTTCAGCGAACGCTTTACTATTTCCGTTAAAAGTAAAGATGGAGACGAACGCAACCAGAGCCATACAGACTTGTGGAATATGTTTCAAAAATTTCCTCATATTAATAGACTCCTTCCTAAATATGTATTTTACACTTCATGAATATAACATATTACCAAAATCATTCCAATAGGTTTTGTGATAAAATTTAGTAAATGAGTATCATAATAGAATTTTTTTAAAAGGAGAAGGGATAATTTGAAAAGCGACTTTATCTTATCATTTGTTTTTACTCTCGTAATATTGTTCTTATTTAATTACATAGGACAAAAATTAATTTTAAAGCAAGAAAACATCAACAAGGGAAAAATGGTTATTATATTAATCATTGAAGCCTTGGTAATTTCAATATTACTAACGTGGGTTATTTAGAGTACCTCCCTGGAAAACCGCCTGTCAAAGGGCGGTTTTTCCATTACAACCTTAAAAATTTCACGTACTAATATTTTAAAAAGGATATTTTAATGCTTCATAGAAAACATTTATCGGATGATTAAAATAGCCTCTATCAAATTTTGACGGGTGTAATTGAAAATGGGAAGGAGAATATGTTTTATGAAAATCAGGGAACTTTTGGAGTTAACCCAAACTATGAAGTTGGCCGACATTGCAAAAGAACATTTAGAAATGGGAGAGAAACCCGCCAGGGAAGCACTAAAAAAAGCCGGTTGTTATTCGATTAGTGGTAAAAAAGGTTGGTTCTTTGACGGTGATGACAATGTACTAAATCAGTCAATTTATGATTTTGCACCACCTAAAAGGATTAATCGAACTAAAGCTAAGGCGAACGTTTCAACTAACCAACGAAAGAACGAAAGTTCTAAAGAACCAATGAACGAACAAACGTTAGAACCAACGTTCCAACGTTCGAACGTTGGAACGGAAGAAATAAATCAAGGCAAGGCAGAAATAGCTACAACGGCAACAAAAGAGCGAACAAACGTTGGAACGTTGGAAGGTTCGAAGGTTGGAACGAAAGAACTAAACAAGAAAAGAACTAACGAACGTTCCAACGAAAGAACGAATGTTGTTAGGAAACGTGCCTCTTTTGATATCGATGAAAAATTGCTTAAGCAGTTGAAAATTCAAGCTGCCACCCACGACAAAACCATTTATGAAATGGTGGAAACTGCGATAAAGAACTATTTAGCTGAATTAAAAAATCTATAAAATATCGATTTCCCATTTTATTTTCAGTTGGGACTATAAGGGGTAAAGGTAGCATCCATTGATTTTTCTGCCGATAAATGTACATCTCTACCCCCTATAATCGTTTCTTTAAGAAACGAAAAACGAGCCTTAAGGCTCGCCGATCAGCAACAACTAATAATCTCCCCTAAAATACATGCTTGCAAATAAGGCTAAAATAAGAACCACGCCTATATTTTCAGTAAGGAATTTTGCTACCCCTTGTACAGCCGGCGGCAATATCCATCCGGCTATCATCCAAAGCAGCCAAAGTCCTGCAATCGCTCCATAACTCCAAGAACCAATGCGGCCAATGATCCCAAGACCTACGTATCTTGATTTATAAAATAAGACGGAGAGGACGCCACAATAAACAATGGTTCCAAATTTCCACCAATTAAAATCCAAAAAGGCTGCGGTACCATTCGTGGACTTGCTCATTAATACCCGAGGAAAATACAAAAGAAAACCATAAAGCAAAATTAATCCAATAATTCCTCCGACAATGCAAAGAACAACTTTCCATACCCCCGACATATTACCCCTCCTGATTGAATTTCTTTTTTGATTTAGGAGGAACAGTCGTTTCAAAAAAATCAGTTGTATATAACTTCCATTCCCCCTTTTCTTTTATCCATTCCGTCCAATATGTCCTTTTTTCATGTGAAAAATTATCATTACTTATAGCAAATACTTTAATGGTGCCTGTTGTTTCATCGATTAAAGATTGCTTTATTTTTATATCTTTTAACCATCCTTGAGTTGGATCATTAATGTATTCACTTCCAGTTAATCCCCTTAAAGTGGTGCCCGATTCAAAATCTAATTCCAAATCAGACTTTAGTTTTTTATAAGAATTTTTTAGAAAGTCATCTGTCATAAAGGCTTTCACGAATCTATCTAGTTGTTTGCTGTTGATCTCTTTTCCCTTGTTAAAAAATTTATATACTTGAAGTGCCTTTTTTTCGGCTGCTTTCACATCATTTTCACTAATTTTTTCTTGAGGTGTTTCTTGTTTCTTCTCTCCTTCTGCAATTACTTCTTTAGTAGGAGTTTCTTTTTGAGCAGAACGTTCACCAACAACGAAGGCAACCGCCCCAACAAGAGCGATCGCTAAAACACCGATAATAAAATAAAGTCGTTTTATTTTTTTCTTTTCATCACTCATCTTTTAACCTCCAAGGGCTTTTTTGGTCATCATCTTGTACATTGCGAATTTCCCAACACCGCCAGCCGCATTGACCATCCCCCGTCCGGCTCCCGTAGAATAAATAAATTGGCGAAGCCAACCGGGGCCTTTTAACAAGACAAATATTAGACCACAAGCTTTGATATAATCAGCTAGTCCACTACCACCCGCAATCATGTTATAGATAAGCCACAGCCCTGTGACTTGAAAAGCTTGCATAAACACTACTGCACATGCTTCTCGCCACCATGCCGGAAAGATGTTCATTTCGCCATTGACCATTGTAATCGACGCCGCCGGAGATAAAACAAGCAAGTACATCAACTCACCCTGTCGGATGATATATTGAATACAGAGAACTAAAAAAAGAACAACGGTTATTAAAACCATTAACGTAAGGCTTAGGTTCCCTCCAGGGGTTGGATTCAATAATTTCATAAATTGACTGCCATTCAGCTTTAATCCTTGATCGATGATGAAATTTACCCATAGATTATTTATTTTTAATAGGACATCCGTTAGTATCCAGGGGGTTGAACAAGCAAAAACCACCCCTAAAATTGATCGCCAGATAACCTCCGATGAACCCCGGCTTGCCCCGCCTTGCATCTCCTCAAAATAAATTTTTAAAAGATTAAAAGCTAGGAGAGTACCTGCGATTGTTGTAGCGAAGATGAACACCCAATCATACATTTGATTTAAATACTTATGTTGGGAAAAATCTGTTGGATTCACAACATATAACTTAAGCCATTTCATTGCTACCCTTCCGAATTCCTTGGCTAATTCGTTCAACATGTCTTTAAAGCTGTCAACCGGATTAAAAATGCTCATTTCTTCACCCTCCTTAAATTAGTTCATTAAGTTTCAGGCTTTCCACAAGCCATTTCCCGTTTTGATACTTCATGGCTAATGTGGCTTGGTACACCTGCTTTTCCATGTTCCCATTACTTCCTAGTGATCGTTCAAATGTGATATTCACCCTTGCGGTATCGGCTGTTAATTTGTTATATTGCGAGTCTTTTATCTTCACATCCGAAATTACGCCCTTTTCTGACAGCGTAGAACGCTCCATTTCGACGTTTTCGTTATTCCTGAATAGTTTCGCATACCCTTCTTTCGTCATGAGCTTAGAAAGGCGTTTATGGGCGTCTGACGGCTTTTTGGAATTAAAGGTGAACATTTCCTTGATGAAAGTTTCGCCATCTTTTAAGACAAAATTCTCTTTATTTTGCTTTACCGCCTCAAGTGTCGCTTCCGTTTCTGTTAAATCCTTTTTGTATCCGGCGGCTTTTTCCTTCTCTTGCTGCCAAAAATCATAGAAAACAAGATTCATAATGATCGAGGCTACAAGAGCGATTCCTGCAGCCACCGCTATCCATCCCCATTTTTTCATTCGATCACCTCAAAACGTATTGTGCCGGGTTTTCTTTTTGACCATTCACATGAATTTCTAAATGCAAGTGCATTCCCGTACTGCTTCCTGTAGTGCCGCATTTGCCGATCACTTGTCCTTGTTTGATTTTTTGACCATTCTTCACAAGAATTTTTGATAAATGGCCATATACACTTTCGATGGAACCACCATGGGAAATATAGATGCGCTGACCAAATCCAACTTTCGGATTACCGGGGTCTTGCCATCCTTCCCTTGTCACCACACCATCTTTTATTGCCCTTATTTCCAGTGGCTGACGGTTGCACGAAAAGTCAATTCCTCCGTGAAATTCCCCTGGGAGCCCGGTAATCGGGTCTATCCTTACGCCAAATCCCGAGGTCACTTGTGTATTGAGTGGTTTAATAAAGCCGTACTTATTCGGCTTTACATCTGCTGCGGCAACGGTGTCCGCTTTAAAGTAGCGCAAAACGTGATCGACATAATTAGGGTCTCCGTAGCTGCCCCACCCCATTTTTGTGGCCATCATATTTGAAAAGGCCATCGCAGCCGTCCGTGAATGCCCACCGTGTTTTTTGGCATAGTCAATATATCCGCCCCCAAAATTGTAGGCTTGTAAGGCGAGTTTATAGTCACCGCCCGCGCTCTTAAGCATTTTGGAAAAGTATTTTACACCTTGCTCGATGGACTTTTCAGGGTCGGTAATGCAGCCGATACGGCCGCAAAGGCTTTCGGAGGCTTGGAACGGATCCCCGTTCCCCCTGCCCCCGGATTCCTGCTGCATTTGCGCAAGCAGCAGTGGTACATGCTTTTCTACCCCATATTTTTTGGCGTATTTCCTTACGATGGGCTCATACCGTAAGACAAGGGGGCTTACATCGGCCGTGCCGCCCCCTCCTTCGTCATCGGGCAAGTCTTCCGGGCTAACTGCAAAAAAGAAAAAGAAAATAATGGTGACGACAGCAAGAAGCGAATAGACAATTAGTCTCCAACTTTTAATCGCGATAAATCCGACTTTAATCATCGCTCATGCTCTCCTCCGTCGCATAAGGAGAAATACGCGGGTCTTCTCTGTACGTTTTCTTGTATTTTTCAGGGTCAATTAAACGCATTTCCTCTTTGGTACTGGTGATTTTGATATGAACGCGCTTTTTGCCAACCACATAAATGCCTTCCCCTTGATTTTCCTTTCGCAAAATCGTCTTTTCTTTGTCCGAAAGGCTAAGAATGTGGTATTTATCCAGATCGGCAAGGTCAAAATCTTTAAGTGGTAAAATCAATAGAGAATTGGCTTGCCCAATCATCGCACCACCATAATTTCGTTTTCCATCCGTTGCCGAGAGGAAATCCGCAGGGGACTGCGTGGCCACTGTAGCACCCCCTTTGTATTTCCGAATCCGTTTATAGACGTTGAATAAGAATTTCATCGCTTTCGGGTTATCCGGGTCAGCTAAAACGTGCGCTTCGTCTACATATAGACGCTTGTAAGGCAGCGACTTTGTTTTGGTTATATCATCCCAGAGGAAACTTAAGACGTTATACATGGCCGCAGGCTGCACCTCGGAATCGTCTTCTAATTCCTTTAAGTCAAAGCAGATCATGTCGTTATTGAGATTTACATTGGTATGGCCGTTAAACATTTTGGAAGTGGAGCCATAGACATACACATGCAGAATCGCTTTGAAATCTTCTAATCTATCATCTTCCATTTCCTCAATCATTTGATACAAGTTTTCCAATGTCGGGAATCGATCAGACGGCCGTGATTCAAACGTAGAATCCCATGTGATGCCAAATTCGTCATAAACCTTGATTAACGCTTGTTCTACAAGAGCAGCTTCTAAATTCGTCATATCCGGTTTGATTAGTCGGAAAAACGTTTTTAGCCGTTGTAATTTTTTGTACAAAAAGCTTTGATTCTCCTTATCTTCTTCCTCATCTGCGTTATTGATTTCTGTGTGCATGATTTCCAAAGGGTTAATAATGGTATTGGTTGTTGGCGAGAGGGTGATATATTGCCCTCCGACACTTTCCACCAATCGTTTAAACTCACGTTCAGGGTCAATAATATAAATCCTACAGCCGTGCATGTAATAGCGCAGCATGTCACAACTCATCGAAAACGTCTTCCCGGTTCCTGTAAACCCAATAATCACCTCATTATGGGATTTTTTACTCCACAGATCACAGAGAACAACGGCGCCGGTATCTTCGTTAATTCCTTTGACAATGCCTGTTTGTTCAAAAATTTCCGCCTCATCAAAAGGGAAATAGCTTGATAAAGCGTGACTATCAATATTCCGCCAGGTAAACTCCGGAAGATCGTTTTGCAATAATGGCAAGCCTGATTGGAAAGCACAAATCATGTTTTGTTCAGGGATTTTAGCAGTAAGCCGAACGGAATATAAGTGTTTCTCGATTTCTTTCGTCAAGTCCTCCAGTTCCTCTAAGCTTTTTGCTTGGAATAAGACGTATAGATGAACATGAAACATGGTGTTCCCATTTCCCATGATTAAGTGGTCTAACAGGCGATTGGCACTTTCATATTCCTCTTTGGTTTTACGAAAACGAATAGGCGAGATTTTTTTATCTTCAAGCCGAACCTCCAATTCCTCAACGGATTTACTGAATTTCTGTTCAACGGCTTGACTGCTGATCGGCTTAATGTGATAAGAAAGCGTCACATTGCCTTTGAAGCGATACAATTCACTAAGCCAATTCCCTTCGACATTGGTAGGGTAATCCGTTACGGCAAAGCACCTTACATAGTTTTGGCCAAGTTTAATATAGTTTTCTTTTTCATCTAAGATCGCAGGGGCGATTTTGTCTAAAATGTTCATCGTTTCAAAATCGTTGGTTAGAAAACTTTCAATTTCCGGGGCTTTCTTTTTATTTTTCACGCGCTGAAGCAACTTCATCATAGGAAACAGCCTCCTTTGAATACGAGATTATAGGCGGAACATCCTCACTCTCAATGGGCTGATGTTGTGAGGCATCAAAGTCGTACATCGTGTGCAAATAATGGATTAATTCAAGGTTTGAAACACGAGTTGACGGCAATTTCATGAGCGATAACGCTTTTTCAATCGCTTCAAGCTTGCTTTCTAAATGCTTTTTGGCACGCTCAACATTGTCATTTTTTATTTTTTCGTCAACAATTAAGTACCGTTTTCGCTGTACGACGGAATCCGATAATTCAAGGTCTCGGTTATATTCGATGTAGGCGCGCAGCAGACGTTTTTTAGGCTCATCCGTTGTTTGGTGCAACATGCGTTCTTGCTGCTTGATATAATCCGAAAGATCGACTGGCTGCGAGACTACGGTAATTTGAATGTTTTCATTGATGGCCGAACGGAGGAAGTTTTCATACCGTTCAAATAAATCTTTAATCTCTCGATCGCTCATTAATTGCGTATTGACGGTATTGACTTGGAGCATTTTGATTAGGCGATTATCGCGGGTAACGATCATATCCGAGTGAATATCTTTGACATTAATCCACTCTTGAAGGCTCTTTTGCCGCTGTTTCTGTTCTTTTTTCGCTTGCCGATCCTCTTTGCTTAAAAACATATCATAGCCCCTCTTTCTGTAAAAAAACGTTTTTTGTCTTGTAAGATAGCGAAACATATAAATCGGCTTCATTTTGAGTTGAATGTTATTCCTGCCCCACCGTTTATATGGTCGGATGTAGATTAACGCTGCGGGAATGACAAGTAAAAAAGCCGAGATAACAAACTTAGTAAGTGCAGTTATTGGGATGAAAAAAACTAAAATCGCTATGATCGACAAAGAAGGGATAAAGTATTTTAAATCAACGAGTGGAATGTTTTGGACGACCTCGAAACGCGCTTCTACGTTTCGAGGAATGAAATATTTTCCTTTTTCATCCATCCTGCTCACGCTCCTGTAGCAAGAGAAACAACCCAATTGATAATGCGTGGAGCAGTTAAGGCGATAGCAACAATAAACAGGTAAACAAGCATGGTCTTTTTAATATCAGCTTTTTCGGCAGCATTTCCGGCTCCGTAGTATTCAAGGGCTTTCCACGCTAAAGCGAGGCCTCCAATGATCGGCGCGAGCACATCTAAAACACTCTGTATTCCACCTAAAACCCGTTTGAACATACCCGCAGGTGAATCAGCACTTGCTGCAAAAGCAACAGCCGGAACAAGCCAAAAGGCAACCGTCATCATCATGATTTGAAGGCGTTGAAATGCTTTTTTGAATTTTTGCATGGGTAATAACCTCCTGTTTTTATATAAATTTATTTTATATACAACATGAATCCCATCTCCTCCCCCAATGGATGGGGAGAATGGGGCGGCTTTAGAAATTTTGTAATAAATTCTCTAGCCACTTTTGATTTTCTTCTTCTTCTCTAAGTTGTTCTGCCGATAATTCCGGCGTTTCTTCATCATGGAGCCAGTCTGGGAGCTTGCTAGATTTAGGTTGCATCGGTTGTGGCTGTACCGCTTGTTTTTGCACCCGGTTTTCTAAGTATCGTTGAATGGCGGTCTGCATCAGGTTATTAAAGTTAGACTTCACACCAACGGTTAGAACTGTATCTAAAACTTGAGCGAATTCTCCATCGCATATTCTGCTGTTAACTGCTTCATAATTCAGATAAACAACATCCAAATCAATTTTAAAGAGAATCAATCTATCAATCTTTTTAACTAATGTTTTTTTTATGATAAAAGGCAAATCTATTTGTTTAATCTGTTCAAGATAGATAGATTCTTTATTATTTTTCTTTTTATTATTTTTATCTTTAATTATTTTTCTTTCGGCTTCACGTGGTGAAGTACCCCCCTTCACGTGGTGAAGTACCCCCCCTTCACGTGGTGAAGTACCCCCCTTCACGTGGTGAAGTACCCCTTTTTCCTCTTTATCCTCAAGGTTTTTATAATTCATTGCCTTTAATTCTTCAGTAATTTTTAAGATCGTGTATTTGTTGGAAAGATTTTGGTCACCAGTTTTTCTTATGGTTACCTTAATTAGTGCTTTCTCTTCAAGTTTCTTTAATGATGATCTCACTTTGTTTTCGCTACATACGGCGAGTTGCGCTAATCTTTTTATACTTGGCCACCCTTCTTTAGAGTTAAAATTAGCAAATCTCTTCAGAACGATATAAACCATTTTTTCATAAATATCACTAAAAATAAGTGAGTCAATAACAGCGTGTTCCAGAAATACAAAATTAACCTCGTTTTGATCTTCAACTTCTATGTGATCGGGTTGATCTACAAATTCTATATTTCTTTTGGAACTTGTGATATAATTTTCTTCAGACATTAAATTAGCCGTCCTTTCTTTTAGATTTCGTCGTCTAAAGGGAGGGCTTTTTTTTTACTTTTTTCCTCTCTCTTCAAGCCACTTAATAACTTCGCTTTTTTGATATCGGAGTGCTTTTCCACTTCCGATATGAGGCATTCCTTCCTGACGCCAACGATAAGCTGTTGCTTTTCCAATTTTTAACCATTCACATAATTCGGATTGTGTTAATAGTTCTTCATCAAATTTTTCAACCATTAATGCACCTCCCTTTTGATCTCTATTGATAACTAATGAACCCCACTGATTACATTTTAGCTTCAATGGAAACAATTATCAAGGTTATTTGTGGAAAATAAGAGGAAAGACCTACCACCTTTTTTTGAACATGACTAAATTCCTAAATTTCAGACACAGGAACATACGTTTCTATTATAACACTTTGGTTTAAATTTTAAAGGACAATGGCGCTCGGGAAAAGTACTATAATTTTCTAGTACCGAACTAGTGCTCGTCCAATCAAACTCCCCACCCCCTCAACCTTTGAGGGGCACACTCGCCGTTTGGCGTTAAGGCGTGTCGGGAAAAAACGCCCTCCATCGCCTTTGGCTCTCCAGTGTTGGTGCAGTACCCACGCCGGGCGTCAACCCTAAAGGGTTCTCCACTGCGTTCCGACCTGCTGTCGCAGGTGACTGGCTGATTAGCGTTCTTTCTTAAATAGGTTTTTGGCCGGATTTTAAAATAGGACAATTTAGCACATACCATAATTTAACTGCTGAAAAATCAAAACTCATTTATCTTTAACTAAGCCTAAAATCTATTTAAAATAAGTTAAGACAAGCTATAATTAAATTGATTCTATTTTCAATTCAGATCGTATGTGATTGAGTAAGAGTAAAAAACGATTGAGGGAAGATGGTGAAAAAATGGACAATGGAAAATGGCGCCCTATTGGAGAAGTCGCAAAGCTTCATGACATTACCGTCCCCCGGCTTCGATTATGGTGTGATAAAGGTCTTGTTGAATATGATAAACGTTCCAACTCGCGCTATATTCCAGACTACGAATGGAAAAAAATAGAGAAAATCAAAAAAATGTTTGACCAAGGTGAAAAAAATGGAACAAAAGTAACCTTTGATGATGTAAGAACGGAACTGGTGAAAGACCAATTGTTGGAACAAAAAGAGGAAGATCAGGAGCAAAAGAAAGCTGATCGGATGATGAAAATTGCTTTAGAGCGTATGTTAAACGACAGCATTAAGGCTTCCTTTGAAGAAATCGCCGCCGGGTTCATACAAATAAAAGAAAACATGTCGGAGATCCAAGAGCAGCTTAAAAATCCTCTTCATGTAGAAGATAAACAGGCTCAAGCCCGATTCGATCAAGTGGATATGCAGCTAAAAGCGATGGCGAGCATGATTGAACGGTTAGAGAGGGAAAAAGAAGAGGAAGCGCGCCGCCGCAAAGCTGCAGAGGAGCGAATCCAAGAGTTAACCGATCTCTTTCGCACTTACGTTGAATCCAACTCCGCCCTGGGCAAGAAAAAAACATCCTCGGAAGAGGATGAAATGAAAGTTCAAGTGACCAAGATCATGCTACGGGATGAAGCCGAAAACCTTTGGCGGCAAAAGCCGGCCACCGAACGGCAGAAAAAATCCGGATGGTTCGGAAAGGAAGAAGACCTAGAAAAGAAAGATCGGTTTATTGCCGATTACATTGAGGCGCATCTAAACAAACGTTTAAGAAACGAGTAACTAGCACTCTTAAGGGGGCCAGCAAAACGAGGATTAGAATTTCCTTAATGTCTGGCGTTCCCCTTTTATGAATTCGATTAATCTTTCGTCCAGTTTCTCTAAATCGAAATACCGCTGAAATGAACTGGAGTAAATCCAATCAATTATCCGTTCTTTTGCAATGACTTTAATACATCCTTCAGAACAAGCTCTTTCCGTTTTCCCAGTAAATGGCCAATTGGGGCTGATTGTAAAATAATCGCCTCCGTCTTTGCTAGACATTTTCTTGGAACAGTTTCCGCAAGTAAATCCCCAGACTTTATTTATATTGAACCTTTTTCTTTTGATATTCAAACCCTCAAAAGGAACTAGATACTTATCTTTGTTCTCAGGATCACTTAAAAAACGCCTACTCATATAATTGTCTTGATTCTCTTCCTCTATAAATTCATCCAAACCATTTAGTTTGATTGTTTTTAATAATTCATTTGCAATAAATTCCATTTGTTTTGTGCTTAGTAATGTTCCTTGTCCATTGTGAAAGGTTAAATATTCCTCGCCATTTTCACTCATCAAAATTGTCGGAACAATAGCGTTCATTCTCATGCCATCTACAAATTTTTGTAATTCTGAAGGGGTGTATTCTGGTAAATGCTCCAATCTATGTTTTTTAATACAAGAAAGGCATACATGTATATATTTACCGAAGCTTTTTATATAAGAATTTGGACGTTCAATTGTTTTAGTTAAAGCATGCAAATGCCCGCAATAGGCGCACCATTTTGCTTTTTCCATAATTGTCCTCCTTATAGACTGACCAATCAAATAAAAGAGTGTCTTTAGCCTAAGCTGCTGTGATACAAAAAGGCCTCATCATGATACAGTAATTCATATAAACATAGCTCGATGTATAAGAAATCGGCGATGTTGTGCCAGTTTGCTTTCTCTTTCACATGCTGCACAATATAATGGGGCAGCGAGGTAAAGATTTTTTCCTGTTCATTCGTTTCGTATTTAGGAAAACGGTAATTCATTCCCTTTAAAACCGCGTAAGAGATTAACCCATTGGCCGTGATAAAGTGCTTCTCGCAGTAGGTGAGCAGCTTCTCGTGACAGTCACGATTCAAAAAGATCAGCGCTTTTTCGCTTTCTGTCTCCCCATGCTTTCGTAAAAGAAAATGGTCATCGGGCAGCGTTTCCAATTGATCGGAAAGGATGTAGCCTAGCATTTGATTACGGCTCATTTCGTACTGTTCCGCTAAATAAGTTAAGCGAATAATAAGGGATTCCGGCGCTTTGCACATAATCGACTTTTTTTCTAATATGTATTTGTTTTCCAAGTTAATCATATCAACAACCGTTCGCTCTGTTTTCATGCAAAAAGGCAGTAAAAACAAGATTCCGGCGGGCTTGCTCAAGTTTAAATTGAACCTCAATTGATCGAGCCTTTCGTGTGCTTTCGCTGAAAGCCTCACTTCAAGGCTCCCTGTATTTCCTCGATTAATTTTTGGCATGCTTGTTCTCCATTCTTTTTACTTTTATTTTTACAGCGAGCGAGCAAAAAAACAATGTTTAAAACCCACTTAATTTTTGAATATTAATATTCAAAAATGGTCGTAGAAATGGTATACTAATAGTAGGAAGATTCAGAGAACACAAGGGTTAAAGGAGGTTCAATTATGATCTGTTCCTATTGCCGTTCGGATAATAAAGGGAATGTGCAGTGTGATTTTTGCGGTGCGCCGTTGCGGCAGATACGGCCAAAAGTCAAAAATATGGTCACCCTTGACATGTGCGAGCTGCCGTTTGGCCAACTGATTACGTTTCACACCTATGATCTCCTTCTTTTGCTACGATTAGTCCGCCAAGAACGCACAAATGCGTATGACCTCATGAGAACGGTTCAGAAAGCCCCAGAAGACGTTTTAGTCGATAAAGATACCTTAACCTTTGCGGAGGAACAATACCGCCTGTATACCAAGCGGATGAAGGTCATTGAAGGCATTCTCATTGATCGGATGGGATACAAGCCTAAACGAGTAGATAACCAGTTATTGGCCAAACTCAAAAGCCGACTTGCTTAATGATCCGCCTTAAGGCGGGCTGACTTGCCTTTATGGCAATCATTCAATAATGGAGGAATTCACGATGTCAAACATTCAAATAGCGATTGATGAACTACATAAAGCGTTTCAAAAGTTAAATAAAGCCTTTTTCCATAATGAATTGCCGGAGCCTGCTATCACCATTCAATCGAGTGGAAAACGTAAAGCAATGGGTTGGTGTACGTCTAAAGAGGTTTGGAGCGATAAAGAGGGGAAAATCCGCAAATATGAATTGAATATCGCTGCCGAATTTCTCGATGTTGAATTCATGGAGACAATGGACACGATGCTTCATGAAATGGTTCACCTTTACAACGCCGTTAACGGAGTAAAAGATACATCTAGAGGCGGAACGTATCATAATAAGCGCTTCAAAGAAGAAGCCGAACGCCGGGGCTTTTATTTTGAACATGATAAGCCTGACGCAAAATACGGTTGGTACAATCCGAAACTAAAGGATGATACGAAAGAAAAAATCCGTAAACTAAAAATCAACGAAAGCGCCTTTTCCATCGCCCGCCGCGGTGTGATCGTCTCACCAGAGGAAGGAAAGGAAAGAGAAGAGGGAGAAAACGAAGGAGAGGAAAAAAAGCCCAAATCGTTTAAATGGGTTTGTCCCGAGTGTGGCCTAATCGTTCGATCAACGAAAGATAATATTTTTATTAAATGCGGGGAATGTGATCAAAAAATGGAAAAAGAAGAAAAAGAAATTGAAGATTAATCTTCAATTTTTCACTTGCTCAAGCAGTTGAACATTCGGTTTCAATTGCTCTTTTTTTGAATATTGATATTCAACTCTCAAGTTCATTTTGAATATTAATTCTCAAAAACTCTTTTTCTTTCTGAATATTAATCTTCAAAAAATGAAGGGAGCATTCCCACCTATTTTGCACTGCAAATGGGGGGAGAGCAAGCGCCCCCTACCCCGATCAGCGAAGCTGATTACGGGGGGCAGAGATAAAACCGTCTGGCAGACGGTGTAAAAGCCTTGCTACGCAAGGTCTGAAAAGATGGCAGATAGTTTAATAGTGTATGGCAAACTGTTTTGAATTTAGTTATATCAAGTATTTGAAGTATGGCAAAACAGGATTTAAGTCCTATTTACAGTTTATTACCAATTCCATTAAACTAGGGTCATAGACAAAGGGAAGGAGGCGGAAAATTTGGCAGTCAAAGTAAAGGACACGTTCCGAATTGATTCAAAAATTTTAAGCGAATTTAAAAAACTGTGTGATCAAAAGGAACAAAAATATTCCCATGTCGTTGAGCAGTTAATGGAAATGTACATTCAAAAAGATGGGGAAATGTTGCTCGAAGATTTATTTGCCCCTCGGCTAGAGGACATGGTGAAACGAACAATTAGAAAAGAAATTGATCGGGTCGCTGCCATGATTAATGATGTCGATGTGGATGTGAAAGCAAATCTCTATTCCATTCCGGCCATGTATGTAAAAAATACAAAAACCATAGAAAAGGTGATTACGAGCTTTTTTCAGCATCAATTAGTCCGGCAGGATGGATTTTCAACGGTAGATGGTTTCAGCCGTTCCGAAGGAGACGACATGTTGCAGCGTTTTAGACGATTAGCGCGAGAAGACATCAATCAACGGAAAAAAGAGAGAGCCAAAAAGCGAGATGATGAATTGTAATGGCTGGCTTTGTTTCGCATCGTTATCGAAAAAGTTTAGATGACAGCCGAGAACATGTGAAATATATCGCTTTTCGTTCGAGGGAATTGGCGACCGATCGAGGCGGAGCCTTTGACGCTCAAAGGGATAATGCCGATGTCAAAGCCTTTTTAGATAACTTAGACGATAAGAAAACGAGGCATTCCAGTGTCGCTGTTTCGCATTCCCTTTTGTTTTCAATGTCAGGTTGGGAGTGGGAAAAAAGCCATTTTGAGCGCGGCGACTATCAGGAAATGATTCGAAATATCATGAAAAATTATGAACTGGACACAGGAAGGAAACTAGAATGGATTGCCGCCGAGCATTGGCATGAAACCCATCCTCATGTGCATGTCGTTGTCAAAGCCGTTTATCAAGACCGGGACGGCGTACAAAAGCGCCTCAATTTTAGCGAAGAAGACCGGGCGAAATTCAAAGAGCTATTTCAAGAAGAAAAGAACCGGCTTCGAGGATTTGACCTCGATAAAGAGTTAGAGAGGGAACGAGAGGAGCGCCGTTTGGAATGGGAACGGCAACAGAAGGAAAAAACCAGAAACGACTATATCGATGTTTTGTTAAGTGAACTGAAACGGAATATGGAACAAGAACTGCAGCGAGAAGAATACAGACGGCAAATGGCCAAAAATCAGATAGACCGTTCACGATAGGAGGAGGATAACATGAAAAGGAAACCAATAATTCTCGCATTGTCCGTGGCATTATTGATGACCCTATTTCTAGATTATGTGTTTGCATTATTAGTTACTGGGGTTCCGTTGTCGCTTAAGGTTCTAAACAATCCGGCTGCAGCCAGTCGAATCAGTTTTCTTCACGATTATCTTTTAAACCCTATACGCCTCATAAGGGAAAGTTTTCAAACTCCGATCTTTGTAAAAGCACAGTTAGTGTTTTTAGCTTTATTCCTATTTTTATTTGGTAAAAAATTATGGCAAGGCCGGAAACACAAAGCCGAAGACGCTTCCGACTATGCGGCTTACGGATCGGCACGCTACGCAACAGATGAAGAAATCGAAAATCATATGGATTTCTCTATCGGATTTGAAAATGAAGGAACGATTGTCGGTTTGCATAAAGGAAAACCTGTCGTCCATCATATGAAAAGCTTTAAAAACCGAAACGTGGCTCTATTTGGGAAATCAGGGAGCCAAAAAACGAAGTCTTATATTATCCCGAACATTTTAAACACGACCAGAGATTCACTTGTCGTGACTGACCCTAAAGGGGAGTTATACCGCGATACGGCCGATATTAAACGAAAGCAAGGATATAGGGTTCTTGTATTAAATTTTAAAAATCCATATCAAGGCATGCGGATTAATCCATTAGACTATGTGAATCATGATACAGATGCTTTAAGAATCGGGCAGGCGTTATTAAATAACTCTACAGCGACGGGGGGAGAAAATAAGTTTTGGGAAATGAATGAAGCCATTTTGATCGCCTCCGTTATTCTTTATGTGAAATATTTTCTACCACCAGAACAACAAAATTTAACGAGTGTATTCAACATTTTAAATTGCACGATTGAAGAAATAGGGAAACTCTTTGAGCCGATTGACGAACGGCATATTGTCAAAAAGAAGTTCCGTCAGTTTATGAGTTTTGATGAAAAAACACGCTCTATTTTGTGGGGTTCAAGTAAATCGGCCATTGACCTATGGTCATATGAAGAAATTAGCAAACTCACTTGTACCAGTGATTTCCGCATTGAAGATATTGGAAAAGAAAAAACCATTTTATATATTTTGGTACCTTCGGCTGACCGAACTAAACGACCGTTATCTTCCACGCTCTTTTACTTGTTATTCGCGCAATTGAAGGCGGAAGCTGAAAAATTCGAAAGCATTCGTTTACCTGTTTCCGTCCGTTTTCTTATCGATGAATTTGCGAATATCGGTAGAATTTCTTCATTTGATGAAGAGCTTTCAGTTTGCCGAAGCTACGGAATATTTGTAACGATCGCGATTCAATCCTTAAGTCAATTGGAAAAAGACTGGGGTGCGAATGGCCGAAAAGAAATCATTGATAACTGCGATATTCGCCTTTTCCTTGGGTCTAACGATTACGACAGTACTAAATATTTCTCCGATCTTCTGGGAACCACAACCATGCGAATTAAAAATGAATCGGAAACGGAATCGGGTAATGGAACATCAATGGGTGAGTC
>NZ_JBBHZM010000045.1:0-21474 GCF_049843615.1 Fictibacillus sp. Mic-4
TCCCCCAGCATGCAATTTTTGTCCATGAGAGAGGATGTCGCGAGCCCGTAAAAATAAACAGATCCCCGGCTACTAAATGCACCACAGAAGGATGCTCCGTTTTTTGGAATAGACGAAATTTAAATCCCTCCGAAGATTACTACATTCTACAAACCTGTTAAGCGTTCAGAAAAATTGTAATGTGTTTTCTCAATCATATTTTGAAATTAATGGTCATAAACCTGTAATGTATGATATTTGTCTGAAAGGAGGAGAAGGGCGTGAATCAATCGAAGCTGCGTTTCTCCATTGAAGAATCGGTCTGGTTGAAGAAAGGACAGGAAGTGGCTGAAGTGCTTTCGATGTCACTTGAACCTGATATCGCCATTACAGAAGAAAACGACCATGTATACATTAAGGGAGCTTTAAAGCTTGTCGGGGAATATCGTCCATATGCTCAAGCCATTCCACCGGTAGATTTTGAAGCGGGATCGTTGCGGGAACAAGTATCCTACCGTTCATTGACGCAATTAACAATGAAAGATGATGGCATTGCTGAACTTGAACACCGTTTTCCCGTAGATATTACGATTCCTGCATCAAGAGTAACCGATTCGAGAGAAGTTTATGTTGCTGTTGAATCTTTTGATTATGAATTGCCAAACCCGACCTGTCTCGAACTGTCTGCGGCAATTTCCATTTCCGGCATTTATGAAGAAAATGTCGTAAATCAAACGGAAGAAGAGGACCCGACTAACGATGATGAAGCTCTTTATGGATACGAAGAAGAGGTGCCGGTTAATGAACCTGTAGAAATGGAAGAAGTAGAAGAGGAAGCAGAAGAGGTACCGATTGCGTCCCCACATCGGGAAGACGAGCAAATGTTCAGCACGTTTCAATTTGAAGCGAAAAAGTTCTATGACGATTTCCCGGTCGAACCGCTTACTCCGAGTTTTTTAGAACCGCTGGAAATTCCTGAGCGACCAAGAGAGACGACCGTTGAGTTTAAAGCGATGGAAGAACCCGCACGGCAAGACCAAACGGATGAATCGGTAAGCACTGAAACTTGGAGTACGCTTAAATCAATCGCTTCTGAATCGAAAAACGAATTAGAAGTACAAAACGAATTACCGTCGGAACCAAGGCCCGAAGAAATTGAAGTGGAAGAACAAGAAACTGCAATTCAGGAATCGATGGCTCATGAAGTAGAAGTAGATGAAGAAGTAGAAGTAGAAGAAAGCGTACCAGAAGCGGTAGAAGTTTCAGGCATGGTTGAAATTGAGGAAGAACCACCCGCGCAATATTCGGAACTTGCAGAAGACATTGAAGTACAAGAAATAGAGGAGAAAGAGCATGGAGCGGCCGGAAGAGATGAAAATGCACTTTATTTAACGAAAATGCTATCTGGAGGAAATGAAGAAAAATTTGCGAAAGTGAAAATGTACATTATCCAACGGGGAGATTCGTTAGATAGTGTTTGTGACAAATATGATATCACTTTGAATACATTATTACGCGTCAATCGAATTAAACAAGAAGAGGTTACGGAAGGACAAATTATTTACATTCCTGTAGCTCAAACCCGTTAGGATAACAGGTGATGACAATGGCCATTTTGGAACAAATCGCCGAGCATTATCAATTGGATCATGCCGAATGGAAAGAAGAAAATAAAGTCATTTCAACAAATTTAGGGGATAAGCAAGTAAGGTTTTGGGCGGAGGAACAACTTTTAAATTGGCATATCGAATGGCGGGATGAAGTTGCACTTGGAATGAACGTTGCCACGGATCGAATGTTACGCACAGCCAACCAGAATCCGTGGATCGCATCGGGAACTACGTATATTACGCTGCATGACCATGTGACAACGACTGTTCCGTGTGCGGGGTATGAGGAAAATTGGGGGCAATTGATCGGAGGGCTATTACAGACCGGCATAAAATTACACGATAAATATAAAGAAATAGCAGTTAAGAATGATTATTCGTTTAAAAAGTGTCTCGAGAGGTTGAGGAAGTATAAAGAAGAAGGGGCATCTTTTGAAAGTGTGAAAAAGTGTCTGCTTGAAGCGGATAAACGGCAAAAAAGAGCGCTTGAACTGACAGAAACCTTTAGAGGAATTCCCTTACCACTACTTGATCGATTGGATGGGCGGAAGGGAAAAGAAATATTTAATTTATTTTTTTATGAAGGGGGAACGGCTCGTCCGGAGCTCGGATATAGATCGTTACGCATTTTTTTAATAAAATGGCTGAACAACTCGAGCCCTTACTCGTTAAAGAAGCTGTTAACATGCATTAATGACCATTTCTCGTTAGAAACGGAACATGGCTTTTTGCTTCTTGCTGAAATATTAGCTCCGATAGAATTGTATGAATGTTTAGACCGGCTTCAAGAAAGCGAACTGTCCGAAATGATGACGATTCTGCGAAATTTTGAACAAGACTGGGAACGAAATCGGGTATTGCTGCACCATTATACGGATTGGCTGGATGAAAAAAGAAGGAAGGTGGCCCTATGAGTTTTCCAAATGAGGTTCAAAACTATGGGCCAATTCTTTTTCAATATGATCTTTATCCTGAAAGAATTGAGGCCGTTGGAAAAGTAAAGAAAGTTATTACGAAACGTGGAACATTTGCCTTAAAAGAAACAAAAATGAACGAAGAAGAACGCCGTTGGTTTACGCATGTCATTCAGCGGTTATCAGAAATTGGCTATCATCGAATGGTTCCCCTGTACCCTACGAAATATGGGGATTACACGGTTCAGTATGGAAATAATGTGTATTATTTAATGCCATGGTTTTCGGGAACACCGCGCACAAGTTTAAGCAGGGAAGATGATCTTATTGGAGAGATCGCGAAAATACATGTACTGACATTAAAAGAACAAGACTTTTCACCGGAAGTCGTGGAACAGTCATACCACTATTTAATGAATCGGTGGGAAGGGCGTCAGCTGGAAATGGAACGTTTTGCTGAAGAAGCAGAACGGAAATTGTATATGTCCCCATTCGAACTAACGTATTTAAGCCATTTTCACGAGATGATGAGGATGGCGGAAGAAGCGAAGCAGCGGTTAGGCGAATGGTATAATACATGTCAAAGTGAAAAGAGATATCGAAGTGTGCTTTGTAATGGCAAGGTGTCAAGAAATCATGTCCTTTTCAGTCATCATGGGGAAGTGCATTTATTAAACTTTGAAAAAGCCGTCCTCGATACACCGGTAAGGGACCTGGCCATTTTCTTTCGGAAAGCCGTTCATAGTCCTACCTGGAAGATTGAAGATGGAATGCGGTATTTCGGAATTTATCAGGCAAGACTGCCTTTGTTAGATGAAGAAAAAAGCCTTCTAGTCAGTTATTTAAGTTTTCCTGAGCCTTTATTTCATTCGGTTGATATGTATTTAAATAATAGAGGTAGGTTTACTCAACTTGAAATGGTTCATCGATTGGAGCGAAGAATTTCCGCTTTAAAACGTATTACCGAACTGTGCGGCTTTATTTTAATGCCGCCACCGCCTCCAGAGAACGAGGCCAATCCAAACGAACAGACGAATCAAAATCCCATATAGGGCAACCTATATGGGATCCTTTAATTTGCCGAGAAAAAAGTCATGTGCCTCCTTACAGCACATGACTTTTTAAAAAACTTCAAGCGTAAAGCATAAATGAAGGACCAACAAGATTAGTATGAGAAAAAAGTCGACCGCGGATGGGAAGATAATGGTTCTGATCAATTGAAAGACGATGAGCGGGATTGTAAATTGGGCTACAACATCTCGAATGTTTTGCAGCCAGTTCGGCATTCGATATTTCCGAAAAGCTCTCCTTGCCATCGATACCCCTCTTTTCATGTTGAATCGATCCAGGAATCTAGGTTAATACCCATTTTATGCACGATTATTTCAATGGTGAACAAAATCGAGGCACCATTTTTCCCTTAGAAGAATAGTATAATTGTTACAATCGATGGATAAGCTATTGACGATAAGTAGGGAAGAAAGTTAAAATATCTTTAAGTTTAATATAAAGGTATGCGAAGAAAGGGAAGAGTACATGTCCGGCCTTTAAGAGAGGGAAATCAGCAGCTGAGAGATTTCCTAAGTGTTCCGGTATTGGAAGGTCGCCCTGGAGCAGCTTCTTTGAAAATTTTTAAATGTGTTCACTTTTGTGAGACATCGGAAAGTAGAAGAAGCCGGGAAAACCGTTATCAAATCGAGTGTGCACTTAGCTGGTTTCGTGTTAGGGACCAAACTCCAATCCTCACATCTAACCTCTAAGCTGCAAACAAAGGTGGTACCGCGAAAATAACTTCTTTCGTCCTTTGAGGGCGGAGGGAGTTTTTTATTTGTACAATTTTTAAGGAGTAGATGAAGATGCCGACAGAGAAAAAGGAAATTTCGATGCCTACGAAATATGACCCGAAGCAGGCAGAAGCCAATTGGTATCAATTTTGGCTTGATGGGAAATTTTTTGAAGCGACAGGTGATGAGCAAAAGGAACCCTATACGATCGTTATTCCGCCGCCAAACGTTACTGGAAAATTGCATTTAGGGCATGCATGGGATACAACGCTTCAAGATATTTTATCTCGCGCAAAGCGAATGCAAGGCTATGACGTACTATGGCTTCCGGGAATGGACCATGCCGGAATTGCTACACAGGCAAAGGTAGAAGGGAAACTTCGTGAACAGGGAATTTCCCGCTATGATTTAGGGCGTGAAAAGTTTCTTGAAAAGTCATGGGAATGGAAAGAAGAATATGCTGATTTTATCCGTAAGCAATGGGCAAAATTAGGGCTCTCCCTCGACTATTCCCGTGAACGTTTCACTCTTGATGAAGGGTTGTCTAAAGCGGTTCGTGAAGTTTTCGTTACCCTTTATGAAAAAGGCCTTATTTACCGCGGGGAATATATCATTAACTGGGATCCAGAAACGAAAACGGCGTTATCCGACATCGAGGTTATTTATCAAGATGTTCAAGGTGCTTTTTATCATATGCGCTATCCGCTTGCTGACGGCTCCGGTTCGATTGAAATTGCGACAACACGTCCGGAAACGATGCTTGGTGATACTGCGATCGCCGTCCACCCGGATGATGAACGCTACAAGCATTTAATCGGGAAAAAAGCGATCTTGCCAATCGTTGGCCGTGAGATCGAAATTATTGGAGACGACTATGTCGATATGGAGTTCGGTTCCGGGGCGGTAAAAATTACTCCGGCACATGATCCGAACGACTTTGAGATCGGAAACCGCCATAACCTTGAGCGCATTTTAGTCATGGATGAATCCGGAAAAATGAACGAAAATGCGGGTAAATACCAGGGAATGGATCGCTTTGAATGCCGCAAGCAAATCGTAAAAGATCTTCAAGAATTGGGTGTTCTCTTTAAAATTGAAGAACATATGCATTCCGTCGGCCATTCTGAACGAAGCGGGGCAGTTGTTGAACCGTATCTTTCGACGCAATGGTTTGTTAAAATGAAGCCGCTCGCCGAAAAAGCGATTGAACTGCAAAAATCCGAAAACAAAGTTAACTTTGTTCCGGAACGATTCGAGAAAACGTACTTGCGCTGGATTGAAAATATTCGCGATTGGTGCATTTCCCGGCAGCTCTGGTGGGGCCACAGAATTCCTGCCTGGTACCATAAAGAAACAGGTGAAATTTACGTTGGTCGCGAACAGCCGAAAGACATTGAAAACTGGGAGCAGGATACAGATGTTTTGGATACGTGGTTCTCATCCGCGCTATGGCCTTTTTCAACGATGGGCTGGCCTGATCAAGCCTCCGAAGACTTTAAACGTTATTATCCAACCAATGTACTCGTAACCGGTTACGATATTATTTTCTTCTGGGTAGCGCGCATGATATTCCAGGGGATAGAGTTTACAGGTGAACGGCCATTTAAAGATGTATTAATCCATGGATTAGTTCGCGACTCGGAAGGAAGAAAGATGAGCAAGTCGCTCGGCAATGGTGTCGATCCGATGGATGTCATTGAAAAATACGGTGCCGATGCATTAAGGTTCTTCTTATCTACCGGAAGCTCGCCGGGGAACGATCTTCGCTTCTACTGGGAAAAAATTGAATCAACATGGAACTTCGCGAATAAGATCTGGAACGCTTCCCGTTTTGCGCTTATGAATATGGACGGAATGAAGGCGGAGGAAATCGATTTAACCGGAGATTTATCATTAGCGGACAAATGGATTTTAACCCGATTCAATGAAACGGTTGCCGATGTTACACGTTTAATCGATGCTTATGAATTCGGCGAGGTTGGCCGTCTGCTTTATAACTTTATTTGGGATGACCTTTGTGATTGGTACATCGAAATGGCGAAGCTACCACTATATGGGGAAGATGAGGCGGCGAAGAAATCGACTCGCTCGGTTTTAGCTTATGTTCTTGATCACACATTGCGATTGCTTCATCCGTTCATGCCGTTTATTACAGAGGAAATCTGGCAGCACTTGCCGCATGAAGGTAAATCCATCACGGTCAGCAGCTGGCCGAAACACCGGGAAGACTTGCATTTCCCTGAAGCGGCGAAAGAGATGAGTCTTATTACCGAACTCATCCGTTCGATCCGCAACATTCGCGCTGAAATGAATGTAGCCCCAAGCAAGCCGATTGAAATGCAGCTTAAGCCAAAAAGTGAAGAAGTATTAAAGGCGCTTCGTGCGAACCGGAACTACATCGAACGTTTCTGTAACCCGAGTTCGCTTGTGATCGCAACCGAATTATCGGCTCCAGACAAATCGATGAGCGCCGTTCTTACGGGGGTTGAAATGTATTTGCCATTAGAAGGCTTAATTAACATTGAGGAAGAAATTAAACGTTTAGAAAAAGAATTGGAAAAATACAACAAAGAGGTCGAGCGTGTTCAAAAGAAATTAAGCAATGAAGGATTCATAAAGAAAGCGCCTGAAAAAGTGATTGAAGAAGAGCGTGCAAAAGAAAAAGATTACCTCGAAAAACGTGCGAACGTTGAAGCAAGAATTCAAGAATTAAAAGGATAATGGATGTAAGGACGGGTTCTTCGTAAAAGGATTCGTCCTTCTACTCGTTCAAAAAGACCAGCGGAATAGTAAGAGAGGAAGGTTTTTAATGAACACTTTTGAAGAAGCACTAAATTGGGTTCACGGATTGTTGACATTTGGAATCAAACCAGGATTGAAACGAATGGAATGGATGCTTGAACGTCTCAATCATCCTGAACGGCACATTAAAACAATCCATGTGGCCGGAACGAACGGAAAAGGATCAACCGTCACCTACTTGCGCCATATGCTGGAGGAAGCGGGCTATACAGTAGGTACGTTTACGTCGCCTTATGTCATTACGTTTAATGAAAGAATCAGTGTAAACGGGCAGCCGATCAGCAATGAAGATTTTCTGCAGCTGGCTAATCAAGTGAGGCCGCTTGCAGAAGAATTGGCCGAAACAGAACTGGGCTCGCCGACTGAATTTGAAGTGATCACCGCAATTTCGTTATTGTATTTTGCAAATATTGCTTACCCGGATGTCGTTATTTATGAAGTTGGGCTTGGAGGCTTGCATGATTCGACAAATGTCATTCACCCGATTCTCTCTATTATTACGAATGTCGGTTATGACCATATGAACATTCTAGGAAACACAATTGAAGAGATTGCCGGGCAAAAAGCGGGGATCATTAAATTTGGCATTCCCGTCATTACCGGTGCTGAAGAGCCAGCTGCCTTACAGGTCATTAAAGAAAAAGCGAAACGCCAACATGCGAATTGTTTTGTACTGAATGAGCAATTTTCATATGAGAACCGGACAGTAGAAAACGGGGAAGAAGTCTTCTCCTATGAATCTCTTTTAGTCAGACGGGAAAATCTCCATCTTTCCATGAAAGGTGAACACCAGGTAAAAAACGCGGCACTTGCACTTATGGCAATAGACTATTTGAACTTCTATTACGCGTTCTGTGTAGAACAGGAAGCGGTTCAAGAAGGGTTGAAAAAAGCGAAATGGCAAGGGAGATTTGAACTTGTTTCTTCAGACCCGATCGTTATTTTAGATGGGGCCCATAATCCTGAAGGGATAAGAAGCCTGCGTGATACATTGCAATCCCATTATCCGGAGAAAAAGATTCATCTTTTATTTACAGCATTAGCGGATAAAGAGATTGATGAAATGCTAGCGGAAATTTACGGACTTGTTCAAACAATTACCTTTACGACATTCTCGTTCCATCGATCAAGTAGTGCAAAAGACCTATATGATCGAAGCCAATTTCCAAACAAATTTTATGATGAAAATTGGAGACATGCCCTCCAAAAACTTATGAAAAGCGCAGGAAGAGACGACATCATCGTTGTAACAGGTTCCCTTTACTTTATTTCAGACGTGCGAGGCTATTTTACAAACTCATAAAATATCGATTCCAATTTTCAAAACTATTTGATAAAATAGAGAGTGATATAAATGACCTAGTAAAATTCCTTATTATACCAAAAATATAGGCTTGAAGTAAGGGGAGAGGCTTGAGTATGGTAAAGAAGAAATCGCAATATCAAATTATCCTATATTGGCTCTTGCTCTATCCCCTTGCACTCTGGTTAGGATTCGCCTTAACGGATTTTCCAAACACCGTCCATTTTCTTGATCTTTCTATTTTTGTCATTTTAACAATCATTGTCTCCATGTTTCCGCTGAAAATAGTAGATACGAATATTTCGCTTCTGCAAGGAATATCAATTGCCGTTTTTCTTTATTTCGGTCTTTTTACCGCCCAAATAATAATACAGCTTTCAATAATTTGTGTTCTTATCGTTGTAAAGGTTCCGTTTAAAGAGTATTTCCGTTATTTGGCGATGACTTTAATGTTTGTCTGGATTTCATTGCTTGCGGGGCTAGTATACGATGCATTAGGCGGCGAGACGGGGCCATATCAACATGAACATTTTGCCTGGATCGCTATAGTGGCATATTTTATTACATACTTTGCATTAAATCATATTCTTCTCTATTTTGTTCGAGTTTTTCTCTATAAAGAGCAAAGTGTCGATTTAGTTGATAAAGATACATGGTGGGATTTAGTATCTGAATGCCTTGTTATCCCCGGGGGACTTTTGCTTTATATGCTATATTCACAAATGGGAATACCGGGTATCTTTTATGTAAGTATACCTTTTGTGGCAATTACGATTATTATTAAAATGTACCATTCAAGCCAGCAAATTAATTATTGGTTGAAGCAGGCAAGTGAAATTGGACAGCGAATGACGAAGCATTTAAGGGTGAATGACATTCTTGATGTATTTATAGAAAGTTTAGGTTCCCGGCTTCCGGTGGATGTTGCATATATCGTAGACTCGGAATCAGGGGAATATTTCCATCCGTTACGACTTTATGAAAAAACGGAAGGCATGATCGTCAAAGGAAAACGATTAAGGAAAGACGAAGGGCTCAGCGGCATCGTTTGGCTAACGCGAAAAAGCATCATGTTTGACAGGAAGAGCCGCTGGCAATCCCTTTCCGACCAATATTTTAGCGGTAAAGCGGAATCTGTCATTTCCGTGCCAATGATGCATAATCATATTGTGGTCGGGATCATTACTTTCGTTTCGAAAAAAAAGAGAGCTTATGAGAAACACCATTTGCTCATTTTGGAAATTTTATCAAACTACTTAACAGTTGCCATTGCGAATGCAAAAAACTATGAATTAACAAAACGAAAAAGTGAACAATGCCAGCTAACGGGTCTTTATAACTACCGGTTTTTCGAAAACGTGTTAACGGAAATGTATGCGGAATATGAGTACAAGCAACAAGATTTCTCAGTTATTTTGCTGGATATTGACCATTTCAAAAGAGTGAACGATACATACGGGCACCAGAGCGGGAACGAAATCCTTATCCAACTGGCCCAACTTCTTAGGAAGTTAGTGGATACAAATGGTACAGTGGCGCGCTATGGCGGAGAGGAATTCATTATTTTATTGCCGATGACAAACATGCTGCAAAGCTATAAATTCGCGGAAGAAATCCGTACTTGTATTGCCGAAACGGAATTTAAAATTACGAATGACCTGGCCGATAAGAAAGAGGTTACGATCCACATAACGGCAAGCATTGGCGTTGCCACGGCACCCCATCAAGGCGAAGACCCGATGGAGTTGATCCGCAACGCCGACCGCGCCATGTACACAGGAGCGAAAAAAGCAGGAAGAAATAAAGTGGCCGTCTACAGCTAAACCCACCCAACGATTCGAGATTCGAATCTGTGGGGTGGGTTTTTTTCATTCAAAACACCCTATTCTATACGATGAAAAATTGTAGCTTAAGATCTAAATAATCCCGGCTTCCGCTTTTTCAGACCAAATTGGATAAACTATTTTTCACGGGACGGTTGAACGGAAATAATATCTTTTGCTGACAAAGGGCCACCTGTTGTTCCGCCCATGTTTGGAGGCAAGTCAGTCGCGTCAAAATTATCGAGTGTAATCGTACTTCCGCCTGATCCGGTATATGTTTTACAAATAATCGAACCTTTTATATTTCCTCCGCCGGACATATTTACATCCGCATTTGGAGCATAGAACAATTGAGTGATTGCATTTGCGCCACCACTAATATCTATCGTTTTTCCACCGGTTATGATATATCCCTGAAATCCTGAGCCACCGGACATAGATATATCGGCGTTTAACGCATATAAAGAACCATCTATTTTTTGATCCCCTGCCAAATTAAGATGCGAACCTTTATAATAGATATCAAGTGTTTTTATCTGTTCCTTTATTGAATTACTATTATTAGAATTTATTGCATTAATTTTACTTCCTGCGCCCATTGTTATATTAGTATTGACATAGATGGTTAGTTTTCCTGTACCAATAATATTAATTTTTCCATTCGGAATGTTTAAGGAATTGACTACTATATTTCGATTATTATTGCCAAGATTAATATTTAATGTGTAATTAGAAGAAATGTAAATTTCAGTAAAATGGAGATCCTTTGTCAAATTTAAAGTATAATTATCAGCTTTATAATCATCGATTCGTAAAGCGCCGTTATTAATGACATAATAAGTACTGCCATCTTTCTGTATTTTTTCGTTTGGCGGTATCGGATTACTTGGAAAAGCAGGGAATGGCGGCATATCAAATGTTTTTACAGTTTGTAATTTCACGATTTCATTATTTAATGTCATCCATTTTGGTTTATGAATGACATTATTTCCCGATTGAGGACCAACATAGATTTTATCGGAAATACCCGCACCTCCATCAAGAGCAATTGAACCATCGATTGATGAGTTTGTTCCAGCTCCGCCTAAAATTTTTGCTCCACCGGATAAACTAATTATTTCTTTAACAAAAACGGCTGTATCTGGAATGGTTATGTTATTTTTTGGAATCCAGGTCACTCGAATTTGTTTTTCTACGGTTCTTGAACGATTATTAATGGTACCTGTTGAAATGATTTTGTAATCTTTGAAGGTTACGCTTGAGTAATCTACCTTTTCTATTGATATTTTCGCTTCGGGTGCATACCCGAAAGAATTTTCGAAACTTTTATACGAAGGTTCTTTGTTTATACTCGAGATCATACTTTCAATTTTCGAAAAGAAATCGCTTTCAGTATTGGAATTATTATAGAGATCAACGATATTCTTATGAATTTTATCCATTGTGTAAGTGATACCGGATTCGGCAATATAATAAGCTGATTGATAGGATCTCTCGGTAGAACTCAATTTCACATTGTTAAGTGCAAATCCCATAATAGCTAAGCCTAACAATGAAATCACTGTAAGAACCAATAAAACTGTTACAAGGGCAATACCTTGTTCATTCTTTTTTAATTTTATGCACCTTTCCATAACATCCTCAACACCTATTCTCTTAAATAAATAGTGGTTTCAGGCAGGCTGCCTATTTTTAATTTAATTTGATTCCCCGTTTTTGAAACAGTAAAATAGTTTATATTTGAAATGCACGGGTCATTATTTCTTTTTAATGTGGTTCCATCAAGTCTATATACGGTTGTTCCATTAATGGTTAACTCGTTAGGAGTTTTTATCTCTACTGTCCGGGCTTTTCTAATTTCTTTAGTAATAATATTGATAGCCAGCCTTTCATCGGATTGAGTTTGAATTTCTTTTGTTTGTGAATTCATTTGTTTTTGGACAAATATGTGAACGGAACTTGCAAGAAGAATGATCATTGATAAAAGTGAAAGGGCCGCCAGAAGTTCAATTAATGTTACACCTTTCTCATTTGTTTTCATTCATAACACCTTTCATTTCTGCCACGATAAAAGCATCTCCATCTGAGCTTCCTGCCTATTTTTTTTATCATCTTTATAGATTTTCAAGATGACCTTTCCTAGATCACTTGATTGATTTTTTATTTGGATGAAAACATAATGGCCATTTTTGTTTATTCCATAACAATTACTGCAAGAGGCATCATTACTATAGCCTTTTTTTAAAATTTGATTTGATAAATCCGTTATGGAAGGGGAAACAGAAATATTATTCATATTTATAATTTCTTCCATTTCTTTTTGGGCCAGGTAAGTTGAGTCCATAATATTCTTTGAAACAGCATTTGACTTAGCCGATTGAATGAACATCGGTATCATAGACACAATAATAATGGATAGTATGACGATGGAAACTAATATTTCAACAAGCGTTAACCCTTTTTCTGAGGAAGAATTTGTTGAAATGCGCTTCATTAAATTTCCTCCCTGGAGAGCGAATTTTCTAAACATCATTGGATAACCACATCATCTTGTTTGGCGTAAAATTTTTCGCAGTTTGATAGTTGAGACTATCAGGTAAGTTCTTACTCAACATTTCCTTCGGCCTGTAAACGACCAGTAAACCTTCATCATTGGATCAATTACATAAAATGGGTTGCCCCAAAAGCTAAAAAAACAATAAAAACAACCGATAGAATAGATAAGGTAGTAACTCTTTGTGGAGTTATCAAAGTCGATACCTCCTCAGGGAAAAATGAATAGAGTTTTTGGCGGATGATGAAAGGGTGCTATTGATGCTTACATTTCTTTTATCGGTAGTTGTCGTCTTTTTGTTAATTCCAATTCTTTATGTGCTTCCTCTCGGCAAAAGGAAGCGGGATAAATGGGTTCTTTTCGGATTGGCCGCCCTTGTTTCATGGATGGGCCTATTGGTGAAAAACTATGTTCCTTTATGGCTAACTCTCCTCTTAATGCCCGGTTTAGCGTTTATCGTGACTTTCATTTTTGAAAGGTGGATGTTTTCTTCCGATGAAGCGGAAGAGGATGATATTGAAGCTATTTATTTCCCGCCAATAAAAGAAGAGCCGGATCGATTTATAGAGTCTCTTGCCAATCAAGAGGAACCCTATAAGACTATGGAAAGTGAGGATAGCAGTAATCCGACAAATGCCTACCTTATTCGCGAAGACGAACGTAAGCTTACAGATGAGTGGGAAGATATTAGCGAATTTAACTTCTTGAGCCGCAAACATGTTGCGAATTCTGAGCCATCTTCAAACGATAAAGATATAGAACAAGAAATCATTGACCCGGGCCCATCCAACTGGTTTGATAAGCTTCAAAAGATGGAAGTAGAAGAACGATTTGCAAAGGAATAAGCTAATCGATAGGAGGAAGACGCTGAATTGGAACAGGCTGCGATTAAACCGGTGAGTTTTTTTAAACATTTTGCGATTTTAACCGGCATCGTTTTTATCATTTTTTCATTAACGATCGGCGGCACAACACTTTTTTCTCATTTCTTCGAAGAAAAACGGATCGCAGAAGGAACGGAAGTCGCTTCGATTCCATTAGGAAATTTAACGGAAAAAGAGGCCGTTGAAAAACTGGGCGCACAAGTGCAGCTCTGGCGTGAAAATAGTGCAATCAATCTGCAATATAAGCGGAAAAAAATAAAGATCGATCCAGCCATTTGGACATTTCATATACAGGAAACTGTAAAAACAGCCGAAAGAAGCGTATTGCCCCGGCTTCTTGTTGAACTGAATGAAAAAAAGCTCAACAACGTAGTGGAGGGATTCAATGATCCAATCCTGCTAAAAAACATCGACGAAGCGCTTCTGAAAAGTAAGTTAACGGTGCTGGCGGCTTCCCTTGGCAGAACCGCAACTATCCAACTAACCAATTACGTAAAGGAAAGTCCGCTTCCATCAAAGGTCATTGCGAGTACGTCAATTCCGTATGTAGATGAATCTCCCGAATTGAAAGAGTGGGTTCATTCTTTAAATGGGACCGTGATTGATGCTGGAAAGCAACTTTCCTTTGTTTCACAAATAGAGAAAAAACGACTTGAACCTTATGAATCGCAAAGATTGAACGTATTGGCATCAGCCATTTATTCTGCCGCTTTAAAAACCAATTTTCGGATTGTCGAACGGCATATTGGGGAAACGATGCCAACCTACATCAAACCAGGACTTGAAGCCGCCATCGTACCGGGAAAACAAGATCTTGTCATTGAGAATCCGAACCCTTATCCGTATACGTTAAAGCTAGAAACAACGGGCGGAGTGATTACCGCAACGATTGAAGGTCCACCACTACATTATCGTTATCATATCAAAATTAAGGAAGAATGGATTCAACCGCGGACGATTGTTCATTATAATCCGGCGATTTCACCAGGGGACAAAATCTTGATCAATGAAGGAAGCTCTGGCTATGTGAGAACGGTTTATCGTAAGACGTTAGACAAGTATAGAAAAGCCGTAAAAACAACAAAAATAGCGGAAGATTATTATCCGCCACGGTACAAAGTTGAAGAACGGGGGCTTCCAGTCGCCAAAGAGCAGCCATCACCAACTAATTCAGAAGATCAGGAAACCACCCAACCGGCTGATAACGCGAAGAATGATGAGACTACCACTGTTACGGGTAAAAAACCGGACAAGCAAACGCCGGAAAGTTCTTCAGATAAACGCGGCAATGGAACAAAGGAGTAGGGGAAGATGCAACATACGCGAAAACGGCTTGGGGATATATTGGTTGAACATCAACTAATTACAGAAGAACAACTGGAACTGACGTTAAAAGAAAAAAGCAAAGGCCAGAAGCTCGGAGATGCGTTAATTGAACGTGGCTACATTACAGAGCAGCAATTAATTGAAGTGCTCGAGTTCCAAATCGGGATTCCCCACATTAGCCTGTACCGGTATCCGATTGATGAACAAATCGTATCGATCGTATCAAGAGAATTCGCAAAACGAAATCAACTTATCCCGCTTAAAAAAGAAGGGGACAAGCTGCTTGTTGCGATGGCCGATCCGATGGACTTTCACGCCATCGATGATCTTCGTCTATCTACAGGCTTTCAAATTGAGCGGGCGATTGCGACGAAAGATGATATTTACCGCGCACATAAAAAGTATTATGACATGGATGATTCTATGAACGATTTACTGGAGCTTCTTCCAAAAGGCATTGATTCACTTGAGGAAAAGATGGCGGAAGAAGATTCACCTGTCGTACGTCTCGTCAATCAAATTGTTTTAAATGCGGTCGAACAAAAAGCGAGCGATATCCACTTTGAGCCGCAAGAATCAAAGTTGAATATCCGCTACAGAATTGACGGCATGTTAAGGTTTGAGCGAAGCTTGCCGAAGCATATGCAAAATGTCATTACAGCGAGAATTAAAATCATGACCAATCTTGATATTACGGAAAACAGAGTTCCTCAGGACGGAAGAATGCGGTTAAATGTAGAGTTTCATTCGGTTGATATTCGGGTCTCAACACTTCCGACCATCTATGGTGAAAAACTTGTTTTACGTATTCTTGACCTTGGCAGTGCACTAAATCATGTCGAGCATTTGGATTTCAATAAGCTGAACTACCAGCGTTTTATCAAAATGATTGAACAGCCTAATGGGATGATTTTAATTACCGGACCAACCGGCTCGGGAAAGTCATCGACGTTGTATGCGGCGTTAAACCGGCTTAATACCGAAGAAGTCAATATTGTGACAGTTGAAGATCCGGTTGAGTATCAGCTCGAAGGAATTAATCAAATTCAGGTCAATCCAAATGTAGGCTTAACTTTTGCAAGCGGATTAAGGGCGGTCTTGCGGCAAGACCCGGATATTGTAATGATCGGTGAAATTCGTGACACCGAAACGGCGCAAATTGCCGTAAGAGCATCCCTGACAGGGCATCTAGTCTTAAGCACGATCCATACGAATGATTCCATCGGAACGATTTCACGGTTAATTGATATGGGCGTGGAACATTTTCTTGTAGCGGCTTCCCTTACAGGGGTCGTCTCTCAGCGCCTTGTCCGCCGTGTTTGCCGGGACTGTCAGGAAAGACATGAAGCGACGGAAAGTGAAAAGGAAATTTTTAAAAAGCGCGGGCTGGACGTTGACTTTATCATGCGCGGCAAAGGCTGTTCAACGTGTAATATGACGGGTTATAAAGGCAGAATCGCCATTCATGAACTACTTGTCATCGATGAACCGTTGCGCAAAATGATCATGAATAACCACCCGGTATTGGAACTACGATCCTATGCTTATCAAAATGAGACGATTTTTTTACTTGATGATGGTTTATTGAAAGTAAAAAAAGGATTAACGACAACGGAAGAAGTTTTACGTGTCGTTGCCTATGAGTAGGTGCGAAAAATGAAAGAGACAATAGATAAATGGCTAACTGCTGCATTTCAAATGAAAGCATCAGATGTCCATTTGACGGTTGGAATGCCGCCTGTCATACGCATTAATGGTGAATTGAAGAAATACGGCGAACAAAAGCTTACTCCGGAAGATACAGAAGAAGTGGCAAAAGCCGTCATTCCTCCCGGACAATATGACCGGTTTGTTGAAAAAGGGGAACTTGATTTTTCGTACAGCATTCCGGGAGTATCCCGGTTTCGGATGAACGCCTATCACCAGAGGTCCTGCATTAGTCTGGCCGTTCGGATCATCCCTACCAGCATTCCAACACTTGAGGAACTCGATTTGCCGGTCGTCCTTCGGCAGCTCTCGCGCAGGCCGCATGGTCTCGTTCTCGTGACCGGTCCGACGGGAAGCGGCAAATCGACAACGCTTGCGGCGATGATTAACGAAATGAATCATACGATGAAACGCCACATTATTACATTGGAAGATCCGATCGAATATCTTCACAAGCATCAGACGTGTATTATCGATCAAAGGGAAGTAGGATTTGATACGAGAAATTTTGCAAATGGCCTTCGGGCTGCACTAAGGCAGGACCCGGATGTCATTCTCGTCGGGGAAATGCGCGATCTTGAAACGATATCGACGGCTATTACCGCAGCGGAAACGGGGCATCTTGTATTAGGAACGCTTCATACCTCAAGCGCTCCGGCAACGGTTGAACGGATTATTGACGTTTTCCCGCCAGAACAGCAAGGACAAATCCGGATTCAGCTTGCCTCCGTTCTTGTCGGAATTATTTCGCAACGTCTCTTCCCGACACCAGACCGAAAATCCCGAAAAGCGGTAACCGAAATTTTAATTAACAATTCAGCAGTAGCCAACCTAATTCGCAATGATAAAATCTATCAAATTCATAATGTCATGCAAACAAGCCGGGCAAGCGGCATGCACACCTTTGAAATGTCCATCCTCCAGGCCTTTGAGAAACAATTGATTTTAAAAGAAGAGGCGCTTGTCTACTTAGAGGAAAGAGGTCTGGCGTATGGCACAGTTTAATTATATTGGCCGCGACAGGACGGGCAAAAGAAAGAAAGGGTCACTGGCAGGAGGATCGAAACGGGAAGTCGTTTTAAAGCTTCGTGAAAAAGGAATTGCTGTTCTCGAAATCAATGAAGTGAAACAAACTCTTCTGCACAAAGAAATTCATTTCGGAAAAAGGGTGAAATCAAGAGATTTTGTTATCTATTTAAGGCAATTTGCGACATTGCTTAATGCCGGCGTTTCCGTTGTTGACTCAACGAAAATACTGGCTGAACAAACGGAAAGTAGACCATTACAAAAAGCTTTAAATGATGTAGAAAAGGAATTAAGGCAAGGGAACCCGCTGTCACAGGCTCTGGCAAAGCATAGCCGGATTTTTCCGCCGATGGTGACGAATATGATTGCTGCAGGAGAAGTCGGGGGCAGTCTAGATCAATCATACAAGGAGCTCGCAGATTATTATGAAAAGCAGCATCAAACGAGGCAAAAGATTGTGTCGGCGATGATTTATCCGATGATCCTTGGGATCGTTTCGATCGGTGTCATTATCTTCTTGCTTGCAAATGTCGTACCAACATTTGCAGCTATGCTTAAAGATGCCGGCGGGAAATTACCCGGAATTACGAGGTTCGTTCTTAGCGTCAGCAATTTTGTCCAACAATGCTGGTGGGTCTTAGTGCTTGCTCTATTTTTAGTTCTTTTGACCTATAATTTTTGTCAAAAAAATAAAACTAGTAAATATTACCTAGATTATGCTATATTAAAAATACCCATATTCGGCAAATTACAGCAAAAGTCAATACTGGCAAGAATGTCGAGGACATTAAGCTCTCTTTTTTCCAGCTCTGTGCCTATACTTCAAGCGTTATCGATTGTTGAGAGAGTCGTAGAAAATGAGGTGATAGCAAGGGTCATCATCCAGGCGAGAGGTGCCCTTGAAAAAGGACAACGGTTAACCGGGCCGATGAAAACACACTGGGCCTTCCCGCCGCTCGTCACACAAATGATTGCAATTGGTGAAGAAACGGGATCACTCGACGCAATGCTCGCAAAAGTAGCAGATTTTTATGAAAAGGAAGTAGAGAACACAGCGGACCGCCTAAAATCTCTCATCGAGCCGGTCATGATTATCTTTCTCGCTTCTATCGTCGGAACAATCGTCATCTCCATCATTGTCCCAATGTTCAAAATTTACAATACCGTCGGCTAATAAACTGCTAAAGGGGAGAGGAAGAAAAAATGAGAAAATTACTGAAGAAACATTTACAAAATGAGAAAGGTTTAACACTCATCGAGCTGCTTGTTGTTGTTGTTATTTTGGGGATTATTGCAGCGATTGCGATTGTGGCTATTGGTAATATTTTGGATAACTCGAAGAAAGATGCGCATATCGCTAATGCGAAAACTATCGTTGATGCGGCAAGGATGTATGTTGCACAAAATGGAAGTGATGGAGTAACTGAGTTAACCATGCAAAAACTGGTTGATGATGGATTTCTAGAGGGCGTCCCTAAATCTCCAGGTAAAGCTGGAGATTATGATACTGCAAAATCAAAAGTGTCAATAACAGTTGATCAAAATACCAACACGAAGGTAACATACACAGTTACACTAGTGTCTAAAGATACAGGTAAAGCCTATATTAAACCAATTGCACCTAACGATCTGGATAGATCAAAAGTATTCTTAAAAGGTGACCAATAAAAGTTATTATGGATAGATTGAGATAACCCTCCGGAAGGGTATCAAACTATATTATATTTAAAGCATAAGTGCCTCTAGCGACATCTTCATCGATAGTACAGTAGATAAACACTCATGATTTGAAAAAAGAAAATGTGAAATTGAAATAATTGTAAAACGATAACCCTCTATTCGAGGGTTATCAAACGTTTAAAAAGGGGTTTCTCTATGAACCTATTACTGTATACACTTACATTCCTATTTGGCTTGATTCTCGGCTCGTTCTTTAATGTTGTCGGGCTTCGCGTACCGAACAAAGAGTCGATCGTTCGTCCGGGTTCTCGTTGCACGGTTTGTGACCGCCCGCTTACGGCATTTGAACTTATCCCCGTGCTTTCCTACCTTTTTCAAAAGGGGAAATGCAGGGGTTGCGGGACCAACATATCACCTCTTTATCCGGCGGTAGAGCTGTTAACAGCCCTACTATTTGCTTTAGCTCCGTTCCTCATTGGATGGACAAAAGAATGTATCGCCGCTTGGGCATTCATTTCTCTTTTAATGATCGTATTTGTATCCGATATAAAGTATATGATCATTCCAGATAAAGTCCTGTTTTTCTTTTTGCCGCTTTTTATCGTGCTCCGTCTCATTATTCCCCTTGATCCATGGTGGGATATGTTCGTAGGAGGCGTCGCCGGATTTGGTTTATTGTTCATTATCGCCATTCTTTCCAAAGGAGGCATGGGTGGCGGTGATATTAAATTAATGGGTGTCCTCGGGATTGCTTTAGGATGGAAAGTGACGTTGCTTACGTTTTTTTTATCAACGGTATATGGAGCGGTGATTGGAGTTGTTGGGCTTATTTTAGGCAAAGTTAAACGCGGCGTGCCATTTCCGTTTGGCCCATTCATCGTTTTTGGAGCGATTACCGCTTACTTTTTTTATGAGACGATATTAAGCTGGTATATCGATCTTATGACATAACGGTCGTTACATAGACAGAGGTGGAATCGATGGGAATTACAATCGGCAGAAAAAACAGAAGGGTTAATTTGCTCATCGCAGATCATGTTATTCGCTTTCTTGAAATGAAAGAAGCCGGTATCGTGAAAAATTATGGAGAACGCTATCTTCCGGACGGAGTCATTTCTAGAGGCGAGATAATGGATGAAGAATTGTTTGTCACCATTCTTGAACAATGCGTTGATGAATGGGGTATTAAAAAGCGTGAAGTTCAATTTCTCGTTCAGGATTCACAAATTGCTCTCCGCAAACAGCTGATTCCTGTGACCATTCCTGAACATGAAATTAAAGGATACGTTTATATGGAGCTCGGCCATTCGATCCATTTGCCGTTTGAAGATCCTTTGTTCGACTATGAGGTGATTGGCAGAAATGAAGAACAGCAGGAAATTCTTTTGTTTGCTGCCCCTGATAAGGCGGTGATGGGCTATACCGACGTGCTCGAGGAAGTGAAGCTGAAACCGGTTGTAGCCGACATTTCTTTTCTTTCGCTCTATCGCCTCTTCCACTTTACGGGACAAAGTCATCCGGGAGATCATCTGCTATGTTTACAATTTGACCTCAGCGCCATTCAATTAAGTATTTTTCATGACGACAAGCCGCTCTTTTCCCAGCATTTCCGGATGAATATCGAGATGAAAGAATGGCAAAAGCGGACAAATGGTGTCCTATACAAAAACGACGAGACCAGCTTAAATGGAGCATTGGAAGATAGCATGGTGGAGATAGAGAGGGTTCTCAATTATTATCGTTTTACGGTTCAACAAGGCAACCAGGGTGTAACCAAAATTTTGCTCACGGGCGATTTTCCTGATTTAAAGCTCGTGGAAAAGCGTTTGACAGAGACGTTTTTCCTTCCGGTGGAACGGATTGCGTTACAGGTGAATGTACCGATTGAGCCGGGCTATGAAGTGATTTTCGGCCTCGGGTTAAAAGGAGCGGTATAGCTATGTTAGTCGACATTAATTTATTGCCAAAACATGAGCGTAAATCCTTCCACTTCACCTTCGTGATCCTTTCTATAAGTCTACTAGTGCTAATTGGAATGGGAGTATGGTTGCTTCATGCGGCATATAAAATGAACCAAGAACT
>NZ_JBBHZM010000046.1:0-21398 GCF_049843615.1 Fictibacillus sp. Mic-4
TTGTATGAAAATAAATCACATTTGTAGTCACTTTTACGATTTGATTTTCGAAAATTCTAACTATATAATCTGAAAAAGTAATCGTCTTTATTGCTCGAGGGAGGGAAAAAAGTGAATCAAATAAAAGAGAAAAGTATTTGCACAGTGACGATTCGCGACGTTTGGCAAGCACGAAAGCGCATCTCGCAGCTCGTAAGGAAGACGCCTTTAATTCAATCATCGATTCTATCAGAAAAAGTCGGCAGACCGGTTTTTCTGAAGCTTGAGACGGTTCATGAAATAGGTGCATTTAAAGTAAGGGGAGCAGCCAATAAGATTTTGTCATTAAGCAAAGAGGAACAAGCCCGTGGAGTGACCACGTTTTCAACCGGGAATCACGGGATGGCTGTTGCCTATGTTGCCAAAAAACTCGGCATAGACGCTGTAATTTGCATTTCTCATCGTGTACCTCAAGTGAAGGTTGATGCACTCAAAAGATTAGGGGCACGGCTCGAAATTTATGGAGAAAGCCAGGATGATGCAGGAGAACGGTGTTTTCAGCTGCAAAAAGAAAAAGGATTAACCGTCATCCCGCCGTTTGATGATCCTTTTGTCATTGCTGGACAGGGAACAATTGGGCTAGAACTATTTGAAGATTTGCCTACGATTCAAGAAGTCATTGTACCTTTATCTGGAGGAGGCCTGCTTGCCGGCGTTGGACTGGCTGTAAAATCGGCTGACCCGAACATCAAGGTAACGGGAGTGTCAATGAATCATTCTGCCGTGATGTATGAAAGCTTACAAGCAGGAAAGCCTGTCAAAATGGAAGAAAAGGATACGCTTGCCGATAGTTTGCTAGGCGGGATCGGGCTTAATAACCAATATACTTTTAAAATGGTGCAGCAATACATGGACCGGATTGATCTCATTTCCGAAGAAGAAATTGCGTCTAGTATGGCCTTTATGATGGATTACCACCGTATCATCATCGAAGGGGCGGCGGCAACGGGAATTGCTTCGGTCTTAAGAGAGGGAGCGAAAGAAGGAAGCGGCGATGTTGCCATTATTATGAGCGGAAATAACGTTGACCTCTCCGTGCTCGCCGATATCATAAAAAAATATGTTCATTAGCTTGTTCGGTTAATTTTCTTGGAGGGTGAATGGTGATGTTAACAGTCAAGGACGTCTTAAGTCTGGAGATTATGGGAAGCGCCAGGGTGAGGTCGGGAAAAGGGGTAGTAAACGAACGTTGTGTGCAATGGATTTCGGTTATAGAAATGCCCGTTGAAAACTTTGTCCGGAAAAATGAATTTGTGCTGAGCACCGCAATCGGTTGTGGGGATGACACCGATACGCTAAAGCAATTTGTCCAGGATATTATTGATTCAAATGCATCAGCACTTGTCCTTGCTTTAGGCCGCCACGTCTTTTCTATTCCGAAAGAAGTGCTGCAATTAGCCGAAAGACAAAATTTTATTATTATTGAACTTCCATGGGAGGTTCGGTTTGCGAATGTCATTCATGATGTCATGCAACAATTAAATGGTTTGCACTATAAAGAGCTAGAACAATCGGAAAGAACGCAGCAGCAACTCTTGAAGTTAATTTTACAAGGAGCGGAATTGAACCAGATTGCAAGATTTGTTCAGGAAAATGTAGAATGTCCGGTAGTCATTACCGATCATGCAGGAAAAATCAAAGGGAAAAGCCAACATGCCCATCCGGCAATAAAAGAATGGAAAGACCCGCTCACATCAGGGAAGATTGTACTCGCTAACACCTCACTCTTTTCTAACGATCCGATGTTTCAAAAAATCAAGAAGGTAGAAATGGCGGAAACAACACTTCTTCAGTTACCGATCATGAAACCGCCGCGTGATGTCCAGGGGTATTTATATGCCCTTTTGCCGGCGAAAACATCTGTCGAAACCTTTTTGACACAAGAGCGGGTAAATGTGTTGGAGCATGCAGTGACAACTGCGGCGCTCTGGTTTTCTAAGGAAAACGCGATCGAAGATACAGAAATGCGCCTGCGCAGTGATTTTATTTTGGAACTTGCGACTGGTGAATTTTCGTCAGGAAATCATGCAAAATCAAGGGCAAAATCCCTTGGTATGAATTTAAATGTTCCATACATTGGAATAGTTGGTTTCCCGGAAAACTTAAGGGCGCTTTTCCAGAAGCGGAATGAAGATGTGAATTCTTATGACCACTGGCATGAAAACATGATTCATTATATTGAGGAAGAAATCGAATTCGCCGTTCAATCGTTAAATCGAGAAGTAATGGTCAGTTCACAAGAAGGGCATATCATTATTTTTTTAGAAACCCGGGCTGATAAAAAGGGTGAAAACGTTAATGATTTATTAGATCTTATAGAGCGCCGCCTGCGCCACTTACTGCCGGAAGTCGCCATATCATGGGGCATTGGAAATTACCACGAAGGGCTTAACGGTTTTAGAAAAAGCTATGAAAATGCGAAAGTTGCTTTAGAGATCGGAAGGCGGCAAAAAGGACGAGGGAGGCGTGTTATGTATGAAGATACACGCATTGACCGCTTGCTCTTAAGTCTGGCAGACAATGCCGATATTAAAGAAATAGTTGAATCAACGATCAAACCTTTAATCGAATACGATGGCCAGGGAAGCATGGATTTAATTGAAACGTTTATCTCCTATAATCGCAATCACGGAAATGTAAGCCAAACGGCAAGATGTCTAAACTTGCACAGACAGTCACTGCTCTATCGCTTACGGAAAATCGAATCATTAACGGGGCTTTCCCTCATCGATCCCGACAATCTTTTTTTGCTCGATTTAAGCATTAAAATTTGGAATATTGGAAACGCCGAAAAGAGAAAGGTATTAGAGTGAAAGGATGCGCTATCATTCGCATCTTTTTTCTTTTTTGTACAGTTTGCAAGAATTGTTTTCGAAAAATTCATACAGTTGGACGGATGATTAAACGGCTGCTATTTTACTATGATAAATTTGTAGATAGACTATTCGAAAAATTTAGATACTGTAAAAAGAACAGGAGGGATTCTCATGTCATTTACAATAGCAGAATACAAAGCGCGCATTCAAAAAACGAAAGAAAGGATGGCAGCCGAAGGAATTGAAATTCTCCTTATTACTGACCCGGCAAACATGAACTATTTATCTGGCTATGACGGATGGTCATTTTACGTTCACCAAATGTTAGTCGTGATCATCGATGAAGAACAGCCTTTATGGATTGGCCGGGGGCAGGATGCGAATGGGGCAAAGGTAACAACATGGATCTATCATGAAAACATCATTCCATACCCCGATGATTACGTTCAGTCCGATACGAAGCATCCGATGGACTTTGTTGCTGACATTTTAAAACAAATCGGCCAGGAAAAACGGACGATCGGGGTTGAAATGGAAAACTATTATTTTACTGCCAAATGTTATGAACAATTGAAAAAGGGACTGCCAAATGCAACGTTCAAAGACGCCACCTTGCTCGTCAATTGGGTTCGTATTATTAAAACGGACTCGGAAATTGAATATATGAAACGCGCAGCTAAAATCGTTGAAAAAGCGATGAAAATCGGGATTGAATCAATTGATGCCGGAGTGCGCGAATGTGACGTGGCGGCGAGCATTTTCCACGCGCAAATCACAGGGACGGAAGAATTTGGCGGAGACTATCCGGCGATTGTACCGCTTTTGCCTTCCGGCGAGAAAACATCAACACCGCATTTAACTTGGACGGATGAACGATATAAACCGGGAGATACCGTCATTTTGGAACTGGCCGGTTGTTACAGGCGCTATCACTCTCCGCTTGCCAGAACCGTAAACATCGGAAAGCCGCACGAAAAAATGAAAACACTTTCAGATGTTGTCGTAGAAGGCTTAAACGCCTGCCTGGATGCCATAAAACCAGGCATTACGGCTGAAAAAATTGAAGAGGTCTGGCGGAAAACGATTGAAAAAAGTGGAATTGTGAAAGAATCACGGCTCGGCTATTCAATGGGGCTTAACTATCCCCCGGATTGGGGCGAGCATACGGCAAGCATTCGTAAAGGCGATCAAACGATTCTTGAGCCAAACATGACGTTCCATCTTATTCCGGGCATCTGGCTGGATGATTACGGGTTTGAAGCGAGTGAATCATTCCGCGTTACAGAGACCGGCTGTGAAACGTTCGCTTCGATTCCGAGGGAGCTTTATATAAAAGAAAGCATACTAGCAAAATAGTCCGGTGAGGTGAGATGATGTTTATTTTTACAGAGCAAGATATCAAACAATACGTTCAATTAAACGAAAAGGCATTAGAAGTTGTCGAAGAAGGATTTACGAAGCTCGCAAAAAAGGAAGTTGTGATGCCGCCGATCATGCGGGTCGACATCTATGATGAAAATGGGGAAGTAGACGTGAAAACGGCGTACGTGAAAGGAAAAGACAAATTTGCGATCAAGGTTTCGTCTGGCTTTTTCAATAACTACAAGCTCGGCCTGCCAAGCGGCAATGGGTTGATGATGTTAATTAGCACGAAGACGGGGATGCCAGAGGCGCTGCTTTTAGATAACGGCTATTTAACCGATATTCGGACAGCGGCAGCTGGAGCGATTGCTGCCAACTATTTGTCAAAAGAAACGATAGATACAGTTGGCATAATTGGAGCGGGCGGACAGGCGCGGTTTCAACTCCGGGCGTTAAGGCAAGTGCGCAATTTCGGAAAAGTTCTTGTCTATTCAAGAACGGCTGAGAGGGCAACCGCATTTGCAAAAGAGATGTCAGAAGAGCTCAACATTGAAGTAATAGCGGCTAAAAGTGCTGAAGAGGTTGTGAAAATGAGCGATACGGTGGTGACAACGACGCCGTCAAAAGAGCCTGTCATTCAAGCGGAATGGCTTCATCCAGGGCTTCATATTACAGCAATGGGATCAGACGCCGAACATAAGCAAGAATTGGACGTCCAAGTATTAGCCAGGGCAGACAAGCTCGTTTGTGATACGAAGGCCCAGTGCATGCGGTTAGGAGAACTCCACCATGGCGTGGAGAAAGGAGCCGTTGCCGATCTGTCATCCATTATCGAGCTCGGGCAGATTACGGCAAAAGAAGCTGGCGGCCGTGACAATGATCAACAAATTACAGTCTGTGATTTAACCGGAACGGGTGTCCAGGATACGGCGATTGCTCTTTTTGCCTATGACGAATTGGTAAAGCACAATGTCGGCATAAATGTGGAAAACAAAACAATTGATGGGGTGATCATATGACAAATCAAGAAAAGATTGGGACGAAAACCGTATGGGCCGGAGAAAGCGAATATTTAGTTCATGGCGCAACACAAGTGCCAGTCGTTCTCAGTGTTTCTTACGGATATGATGATATGGATGAATGGTATGACGTCGCGATTGGAAAGAAAAAAGGGCATATATACGGACGCAACACAAACCCGACCGTACAGGCATTTGAAGGTAAAATAAAAGCACTTGAAGGAGCGGAAGCGGCAACGAGCTTCTCTACCGGAATGGCTGCGATCAGCAATACGCTCTCAACATTTTTGTTTCCGGGCGACCGGATTGTCTCGATAAAAGATACGTATGGCGGGACGAATAAAATTTTTACAGAATTTTTGCCGCGCCAGCAAGTGGAAGTCACTCTTTGTGAAACCGGCCATCATGAACAAATCGAGGCTGAAGTGAAAAAAGGCTGCAAAATTCTTTATTTAGAAACGCCGACGAATCCAACCGTTAAAATAACGGATATCGAAAGAATGGCAGAAGCTGGACACCGTGCGGGCGCACTTGTGATCGTTGACAATACGTTTGCCACGCCAATTAATCAGAACCCGCTATCTCTTGGTGCAGATCTAGTCATTCATAGTGCAACGAAGTTTTTAGGCGGTCATGCCGATGCCCTGGGTGGCGCAGTGTGTGGCCCCAAACACCTTATTGAGCAAATTTATCATTATCGTGAAATTAATGGGGCGACGATGGACCCGATGGCAGCGTATCTTATCTTGCGTGGTATGAAAACGCTTCATCTCCGTGTCCGCCAGCAATGCCAGAGCGCCATGAAAATTGCGAAGTATTTACAAACGAAGTCGATTGTTGAAGCCGTTTATTATCCCGGGTTAGAAACGCATCCGAATCATGAAATTGCCAAAAAGCAAATGGCTGATTTTGGTGGAATGCTTAGCTTTTCGGTGAAAGGTGGTGTCGATACAGTGAGAGACTTGTTGCCAAAGTTAAAATATGCCAACCGGGCGGCGAACCTTGGAGCTGTTGAAACGATCGTCGGTCCGGCGCGGACGACGAGCCATGTCGAATGTACACCTGAAGAACGCGCAGCCATGGGAATTCCGGAAGGGCTAATCCGCTATTCGTGTGGCATTGAAGACGCCGAAGATTTAATTGCTGATCTCGAGCAAGCTTTTGCCCGGGTAGAAAACTCAATAAAAGTTTAACCTGCCCACAAGGAGGGGATCAACAATGGCGGTTCAACTGATCAAACAGGCAAATGGATTGTCTGAACAGCTCATCACGTGGCGGCGGCACTTTCACCGGCATCCCGAACTTAGCTTTCAAGAGTTCGGGACGGCCCAATTTGTTGCGCAAACATTAAGGGGCATGGACGGAATAAAGACGGAAACAGGGATTGGGGTTCATACGAGCGTGATCGGAACATTATCGGGCGGAGAAGGGCCGAAAATCGCGATACGTGCCGATATGGACGCCCTCCCCATTCAAGAAGAAAATCCGGAAGACTACCGCTCGCAAAACCCCGGAGTGATGCATGCGTGCGGCCATGATGCTCACACTGCCATTTTATTAGGTGTTGCCAAACTTTTGAGCGAACGCTTTAAAAGCGGTGAATTAAATGGAACGGTCAAATTCATTTTTCAGCCGGCCGAGGAAAGCACAGATGAAAACGGATTATCCGGCGCTCCGTATATGATTCAAGCTGGCGCTTACGACGGCGTTGACGCTGCGATTGCCCTGCACATGTGCCCGTGGCTTCAGGTCGGCGAAGTCCAGGTAAATGATGGCTACAGCATGGCCAATGTTGACGTTTTTCAAGGAAAAGTTTTTGGGACAGGCGGGCATGGTGCATACCCGGAGCTCGGGACCGACCCGGTTTGGATGCTCAGCCCCGTCCTTCAGGCCATACACGGCATTGTATCGCGAAAAGTTTCCGCGTTAGATGCGGCGGTTGTGAGCATCGGCCAGGTGCATGCCGGGACGGCGAGCAACATTATCCCGACAGAAGTTACCCTTGAAGGAACCATCCGCAGCTATTTACCGGAAGTAAGAGATTTGCTGTCTGAGGAAGTCGAAAGAGCCTTTGCGCTTGTAGAACAATTGGGCGGGCGGTATTCGCTAGAAATTGAGCGCGGAGAACCGGCATTAAACAATGACAGTTCCGTAAACGGGTGGATTCGAGAGACGATCCGCTCTCTCTACCCCGAATTTAAACTCGTTCAGCGCCCGTTTGGAATGGGCGGCGAAGACTTTGGCTATGTGACGGAAAAGTTGCCGGGAGCGATGTTTTTTCTCGGCTGCGGGCTGCCAGATGACATTCGGCGCGACCTTCATACTCCCATTTTTAACCTTGATGAAGCGTGCCTGCCGATAGGCTGCGCGATCCTGGCTGAAACCGCAAGGAGGTTTTTAACAGGAGAGGTTCGATTACAGAAAAATAGTGAAGCGGGGGAAGCTGTCTATGAAACATAATTTGGCATTCATTGGTTTTGGGGTTGTTGGCCAGGGATTAGCTGAAATATTACGAGATAAAAAGGAGACACTTCTAAAAGAATTTGACCTTGAACCAACCATAGTAGCCATTTCCGATCTGATGAAAGGGGCGATCTACCATCCGGACGGACTCGATGTCGATACGGTACTGCAAGTGTTGGGCGAAACAGGCAATCTCGAAAACTACCCGAACGTACCTGGCCTTGTCACAGGATGGGACAGTTTTCAAACGATCCGCGAGACAAATGCCGATACGATTGTTGAAGTTTCATATACTGATGTGAAAACAGGTCAACCCGCCATTGACCATTTACGATCCGCTTTTGAAAATGGCAAAAATGTCATTATGACCAATAAAGGTCCTGTCGCTTTAGCCTACAGCGAACTTAGCGAACTTGCGAAGAAAAACGATGTGTACTGGGGCTTTGAAGGAACTGTCATGAGCGGGACGCCGGCGCTGCGAATGCCGGCTCTGGCACTGGCGGGAAATGAAATTACAGAAATTCGCGGCATCTTAAACGGGACGACCAATTACATTTTGACGAGAATGGAAGAAGAGGGGCTTTCCTATGAAGCGGCTTTAAAAGAAGCGCAAGAGCTAGGGTTTGCGGAAGCGGATCCGACAAGCGATGTGGAAGGCTATGACGCAAGATACAAGATTGTGATTTTAGCAAATGATGTGATGAAAATACCGCTCAAAGTAGAAGAAGTGCCGTGCAAAGGGATTACAAGGATTACCTTAAAGGACATTGAAGAGGCAAAAGTGGAAGGAAAACGGTGGAAGCTGATCGCAAAGGTCCAGAGGTCCGGAGATCATGTGGCAGCGGCGATTAGGCCGGAAAAAGTGGATATCACCGATCCGCTCGCATCCATTTGCGGAGCCGTTAATGCGATTGCGTATGAGTGCGATTTATTAGGAACTGTCACATTAAGCGGTCCGGGAGCAGGGAAAATAGAGACAGGCTTTTCCCTCTTAAGCGATTTAATCGCGGCTCACCGCAGGGCAAAGCTAGTTCGTACTTAAATCTACGAAAGGTGGGGTTTATTATGACAACTCAAGTTTCTGGCCGAAAGATGTATCTTGCAGGAAAATGGGTAAGCCGCGATCGAACCATTCCCGTTTACGACCCTCAAGATCACTCGATCATCGATACCGTACCTGCTGCAACAAAAGAAGATATGCTTCAGGCAATTGAAGCGGCAAAAATTGGCGCAAAAGCGGCGGCGAATATGCCTGTCCATGAACGAATGGCAATCATCCAAAAGGCAGCCGACTATATAGAGGAAAGAAAGGAACTATTTGCCCGGACGATTTCGCGCGAAGGCAGCAAAACGATCCGTGAAGCCTATAAAGAAGTGAAACGGTGCATCGAGACGCTTCGCATAAGCAGCGAGGAAGCACGAAGGATTCAAGGGGAAACGATTTCGTTTGACCAAATGCCTGGAAGCGAAAATCGCGTCGGCTATTATTACCGTTTTCCGATCGGCATCATCGGTGCCATCACGCCGTTCAATGACCCATTAAACCTTGTCGCCCATAAAGTCGGGCCGGCCATCGCTTCGGGAAACGCGATCATTGTCAAACCGGCAACGGTAACGCCGCTCAGCAGCCTATTGCTCGCGGAAGCATTTGCCCGGGCCGGCCTTCCTTCAAATGTGTTATCGGTCGTAACAGGATACGGGAATGAAATTGGCGATGTGCTTGTGACCCATCCGGCTGTGCGCATGATTTCCTTTACGGGAGGACTTGAAGCCGGCGAAGAAATTATACGTAAGGCGGGCATGAAGAAAATCGGGATGGAGCTTGGTTCCAACTCCCCCGTTATTGTTTTAGAGGACGCCGATTTACGGGAAGCTGTTGAATCGGCCGTATCCGGTGCCTTCTGGGCAGCGGGGCAAAATTGCCTTGGCGTACAGCGGATTTACGTTCAGGAAAGTGTAATGGATGAATTTCAGCAAGCGTTTGTTGAACGAACGAGGAGCTATCGAGTTGGCGATAAGCAGTCGGAGCTGACCGATATGGGTCCGCTAATTACCGAAAAAGAAGCGATTCGCGTTGAACATCTCGTAAATGAAGCGATCGAAAAAGGGGCCGTATTGCTGACGGGCGGGGAGCGCAATGGCGCTTTCTATTCACCGACCGTTTTAATAAACGTCCCTGACGATTGCACGATTGCAAAGGAAGAAATTTTTGGCCCGGTCGTCCTCCTCTATTCTGTTCCAGATCTCGATACCGCGATCCAGGAAGCGAATGATGTGAATTACGGATTACAGGCGGGCATTTTTACAAATAACATCGAGAAGGCATTCCGTGCGATTAAACAGATGGATGTCGGCGGGATTATGGTCAACGACTCTAGCGACTACCGAATTGACAGCATGCCATTTGGAGGCGTGAAAGGGTCTGGACTTGGAAGGGAAGGAATCAAATTTGCGATCCAGGAAATGACGGAGCCGAAAGTGGTTTGCTTCAAATTATGAACGATTAACAATGAGCAATGAACTGCAAGAGGGTGATTACAAATAATAAAATGAGGAGGAACCTTCATTGGAATCATTGAAAAAAGAAGATATCACCATTGTTAATACAAAACTTGCAAAACAATCCGTCATTGCTACTTCGCTCGGCAACGCTATGGAATGGTTCGACTTCGGGCTCTATTCTTATTTAGCGGTTACTATTGGAAAAGTTTTCTTCCCGGAAATCGACCCTTCCGACCAATTGATTTATGCATTAGCGACTTTTGCTATTGCTTTTATCTCACGCCCGATTGGCGGTCTTGTTTTTGGCATGCTGGGAGATCGTTTCGGGCGCAAAAAAGTCCTGTCTCTTACGTTAATTATGATGGCTCTTGCGACATTAAGCATCGGTCTTATTCCGAGTTACGCATCCATTGGAACGGTCGCGCCAGTCTTGTTGATGATGGCAAGGCTGATCCAGGGATTTTCAACAGGAGGGGAATATGCGGGAGCCATGACATTTATCGCAGAATCAACGCCGGATAAAAAACGAGGCTTTATGTCGAGCGGTTTAGAGGTGGGCTCGCTCATTGGCTTTTGCGCAGGCGCTTCGCTGGTCACTTTGATGACATTCCTTCTTGGCTCTGAAAGGATGGTTGATTGGGGTTGGCGGATTCCATTTCTAATTGCTGGCCCTTTAGGGTTTATAGGGCTGTATTTTCGGTCCCGGCTAGAAGAAACCCCTGCTTTTAAAGCGATGGTCAAAGCCGAAGAAGAAGAAAAACATCGTGCTTCTCTTAAAGAAATTGTTACCGACCATTGGAAACCGTTGTTAATTTGCGTAGGAATCGTCCTCTTTTATAATACAGTGAACTATATGCTGCTTACTTATATGCCAGCTTACTTAACACAGGAACTTCATTTTGGAGAAACAAAAGGATTAATGTTGCTCATTATCGTGATGGTGATCACAATGCCGATTATCCTTGCATTCGGCTATTGGAGCGACCGCATTGGGCGTAATCGCATTATTAAGGGAGCTTTAATTGGCATTGTTCTCCTTAGCATCCCAATCTTTATGATGATCGGTAACGGCAATAGCTTTATTGTTTTTTGCGGGGTGCTTCTCCTTAGCGGTTTGCTCGCTGCTTTCCAGGGGACGCTTCCAGCGACGCTACCTTCATTATTTTTTACGAAAGTGCGCTACGGATCACTTGCTATTACGTACAATGTCTCAACCTCTTTATTTGGAGGGACGACGCCTCTTATTATCGCCTGGCTCGTCAGCATTACGAAGAATCGCATGTTCCCCGCTTTTTACTTGATGGCTGTTTGTCTTTTCGGACTCATCATTGTCTCCTGTTTTGTCAAAGAAACAGCGGGCAAATCATTGCGCGGATGCCAGCCGATCGTTGAGGATCCGGATGAAGTAAAAGAAGTTTTGAAAAATCCGGCTCGAGCCCTCTGGTGGAAAGAAGAAGACCATGAAGCAAACATGGTGGCAGCGGATGAGAGAAGTCACGGGATCAAGCCTAAAAAGGGGAAGATATACGGATAAGACGAATGGCCGAATTAATAGCGATCCGTAGTGGATAAAGAGCGCTTTTTCTTACGAAGAATAGATCGCTTCCGCTGGCCCTTATGCCGTAAAAAACAGAGGATGTCCAAAAGTTCTGCTTTTAGGACATCCTCTTTGCATGAATGTTCAGATTGACAGCGATATTTGCTGTTTTTTGTTCAATTATGGCTCAAATTCGAGCAGATCTTGTCTATACTTCGGGGGATCACCCGTTTATTTTCCGAGCCGCATCATTCATTTTCCAAACTGCAGAATTTATTTTCCGAATTACAGATTTTATTTTCTATACCGCAAATTTTATTTTCCAAATTTATTTTCTAAACAGTAAAATTTATTGTCCAAACCAGCTGGATGATTGTCCGAAGACAGTTCAGGCAGCTTGTTCAGCGTACAGGCTCTAAATTGATTTGCTCGAGTACGTTTCGTAGCGCCATTTTTTCTTCTTCGTTTAAAGGTACGAGTGGTAAGCGGACGTCTCCAACATTTACTCCTCTTTCATTTAAAGCGAATTTCACCGGCGATGGGCTTGGCGCGGCAAATAATGCTTTCATAATTGGAAGAAGGCTGCGGTGTTTGGAAGCAGCATCCTGCACGTCACCGCTTCTAAAGCGATTGATCATATCTTGCATTTCATTGCCAATGATGTGTGACGCCACCGAAACGACGCCTGCTCCACCAATCGAAAGCACCGGCAAGGTTAATCCATCATCGCCACTGTACAATGTGAAATCATCTGGCGTTTTTTCAATCATCTGCGCCATGGCATCCAGGTCGCCGCTCGCTTCTTTGATTGCGACAATATTGTCGATTTCAGAAAGGCGGATGACCGTTTCTACCGACATATTGACAACACTTCGACCCGGGATGTTATAAAGCATGACAGGCAATGGCGTTGATTCGGCAATCGCTTTAAAGTGCTGATATAATCCTTCTTGAGACGGTTTATTATAGTATGGGGCAACGAGCATAATGCCGTCTGCTCCCGCTTCTTCCGCTTTCTTTGTTAAGCTGATGGAAGCTTTCGTATTATTTGATCCAGTGCCGGCAATGACCGGAACCTTTCCGCCAGCCGCTTCTACTGTAACTTTAAATAACTCAACTTTCTCTTCCAGCGTCAATGTAGGAGACTCCCCGGTTGTCCCGGCCACAACTAATCCATCAGAACCATTATCAATTAAATGATGAACTAAAGTCCTCACGGCGTTAAAATCCACTTCACCATTTTGATCAAATGGAGTGACCATCGCTGTTAAAACTTGGCCAAAATTCATAGTTTCACACCCTTATATAGTTTTTTATAAGCTTGAGGGATCAGGGCCATCTATTTGCAAACGCAAAAAAGCAACAACGAGGGATTCGCTGTTGCAATAGGAACAAAATTGGTCCATTCGTCACCATGCATGAGATAGCCCTCCATATAGTTTCCTATATGACAGTTCTGTATTTATTCAATAGCAGAACCAGCTTCAAGAAAATGAGATTCTTTTCCGCTTCGGCAAATTCCCCTTTCCACAATCGTCATTGGCTCTCATTCTCCTCGTATTGTGTACTAATGGTCTTTGCTCCTCTATCCTCACTTCAATCGTATTGAAGAAAAGAAATGATTCAATTTGTTTTACTATAACAAGAGATTCCTTATCTTGCAAGGATAAATTAACAATCAGTCCGCTAGCGAATGCTTGAAAGCATAAATGACTGCCTGTGTCCGGTCTTGAACATTCAGCTTGCTTAAAATGTTACTGACATGGACTTTCACAGTCTTTAATGCGATAAAAAGATCATCTGCAATTTCCTGGTTCGTTTTTCCTTCGGCCATGAGAAGCAAAACTTCCATTTCACGTTTTGTCAGTTCCTCATGGGGCAATCGCCGCTCTTTTTGCCGCATTTTCGTCATCATTTTGCCGGTCACTTCCGGCTCCAATACAGATTGGCCATGGTAAGTAGAGCGGATCGCTCTGGCGATTTCGCTCGCTTTCGATGTTTTCAGCATATAGCTCATCGCACCTGCCTCAATCGCAGGATACACCTTTTCATCATCTAAAAAGCTGGTGACTATGATGATTTTTGCATCCGGCCATTGTTCGATAATTTGCTTCGTTGCTTCAATGCCGTCCATCTCCTCCATGACTAAATCCATCAAAATAATATCCGGACGCAAGCTTAAAGCGAGTTCGACCGCCGTTTTTCCATTGTCGGCTTCGCCGATGACTTCAATGTCCGGCTGAGCGGATAAATAGGAAGAGACGCCAATCCTCACCATCTCGTGATCATCGACAAATAACACTTTAATCATTGTCCTCCTCCTTTATCATTGGGACTTTGACCTCCAGGCGGGTCCCTTTATTAACAACGCTGATGATTTTTAGTGTTCCACCAATTTCCGCGGCGCGTTCATGCATGTTTTGCAACCCATAAGACCCCGTTTTTGTTTGTTCTACATTAAAGCCGATGCCGTCATCGGAGATGCGCATAATGACAAATTGATCGCGCTTGATTAGAAGAACGTCCAATGAAGTCGCTTTCGCATGTCGTAATGTGTTGGAGACGGATTCCTGAAGAATGCGGAATAAATGGTCTTCAATCCCTTTGTCAAGCGCCATTTTTTCAACCTTCCATTGAATGTTCATCGGGACTTTTTGCTGCAGCTCAATTAAAAGCTCCTGAATGCCTTCTTGAAGCGATTTTCCTTTTAACGCAACGGGGCGAAGATGAAGGAGCAGGGCCCGCATTTCCAGCTGTGATTGTTGAATCATTTCTTCCACTAATTTAAGCTGCTTCGTCTCACGGTCATCCGAGAGCGGTCTTGATTCAGTAATCGTGGACATAAGCATGGAAGCCGCAAAGAGCTGCTGGCTGACGGAATCATGCAGTTCCCTTGCCAGGCGGTTGCGCTCCTCAGAAACAATTTCTTGTATCCGTTTTTCAAGAACCTCCGCTTTTTCGTTCGCCATTTTTTGAGAGACCTTAGTTTGCTCGGCAAGATGCTTCTTTATCTTTTCAATTTGAGAAAATAGTGAATCGAATTCCTCAAGCTTTGCCTCTCGGTCAAATTCTGATTGCTTCCCTTGTTCCAACTCACTCAAAGAGTCTTCAACGAAACGTAACTGTCTTTGCCAAAAATATCCGGAAACAAGACCGAATAGAAGTCCGATAAGGATGCTCAGCACAGGTACAAAAATGGCAAACGGGAGGTTCCATAGCCTGCGGTCCCATAGCCCTGTCCAATCTGATAATGGATAAGCGATGAAAAACGTAACGACAAGCGCGAGAAACACAATCAATGAAAAAAGAATTCCGGTTAAAATTTGCCGCTGCATAATGCTCATATTCGCTTCACCTCTAAATTCCCAGTGATCATAGAGGTGATGATCTTGATTTTCTGCACCGAGTCGCCATAGCCCGGCGTTTGTACGTGGAGCGTTTCGTTAAACAATCTCGGTTCGCGATAGTCAAAAACCGCCATTGATCCTGCAATGATGGAATGGTGAACGGAAACTTCCACATCATACGGAACGAGAATTTGGACGTTGCCGACAAGATTTCGGATCGAAATGACGCATTCTGATTTAGGGAGAATCGTATTGCTTAAATCGATGACTGTATCGCCAATGCCGGTTTGAATGTTAATGTCATTCCAGTCGTATACATGATCTGTTGTCTTTTGCTTTCCAAAAAGAACATTTTTTAATACGATCGGCCGCCTGCAAACTGCGTCCTTTCCCTGGCTGTCCTCTTGTTCTTGCAGAATGGGCCTTATATAATCGGGCTGTTTTTTAGATTGGGCAAAATGGATAATGACATAAAGGAGAATGGCTAATACGAAAAATTTAAAGGCGACCATATTGACGACCGTAATGACGCCAGTGATGACGCCAAACCAAAAAAAGAGTTTGCCCCACGTTTTCGATAGCCGCTTTTTCCCAATGTAGATAAACGCCATAGAAAATAACAAAGAAAAGATGAGACCCCAGCCGAAAAGGATAATCTCAATAAAAATCAATATGATGCCAATAAGAAAAACCCAGCTGAAAAAATCGGATTTTATTCTGTTCAACACGGGGTTCACCTTCTTTCTTTTACGAATAAAAAAGTATAGCTGCTTACTCGGGGCATAAGGACAACAGCAATAAGGACTCGCGTTTTTAAAAAGCCGCTGGATGCGTTATGTATGGTATGGCAGCAGAAAAAGGCGCAGAAACCTACGCCTTATTAGTCTACCACGAATTTGTTAAGAATTAGAATTTGTATCGCTTGATTTTAATTCTTTTTCTAATTGGGCGATCCGGGCATCAATCGTATTCCGATGGTACGACGTATTAACTTGATGCTCTAATCGGTTTAAATACATTTCAGTCTCTTCAAAACGGGAGAATGGTTTGCTCATGTCATTGGCCTGGAGCACTTTATTCATCCGGTAGTTGGCGCGGGCAATATTTTCCCGGCCCATTAATTCCATTCGTTTAATGTGCATTTCCTTTAACTTTCGCTTCATTTCTTCATACTTCTTTTCCAGCTCTTCCAATTGGCTGTTTGCCTGTCCGAGGGAAGCTTTAAGCCGGGAAGTTGCATCTTCATAGTACGCTTGCTCTTTTGCTGCAAATTCATACAGCTCATTTTCACCCGCTTTTAGCGCAATTTCGGCCTGGTATTTACGCTTTTCGGCAAAATCTTGCGCTTGCTGATATTCGCGGGTGAATTCTTCTTTTAATAAATATTGGCGCTGAATCAGCTCCCGAACCTTCTCGACTTCTTGCTCGCACCGGCGCAAGTGCTGGTTGAGAAGAGCAATCGGATTTCTCTGCTCCTTTTTGTCTAATAGTTCATGAAGGTCGGATTGAATCGATTCTTTTAAACGTGTAAATAAGTTACTCATTCTTTATCGCTCCTTTATAAAATGATTGTGTTTCTTAATCAAATTGCTTTAGTTCTTTCCATTGCTTTTCAAAACTTGTAAAAGGATCTTCCGGTTCTTTATCGACCGACTTGTTGTCATTCCACTGTTTGTAAACAACGTAGAGAACCCAGATTGCGATCAGTCCAATAATGGATGGGACATTGGACACGGAAGCGCATAAAGCGATCAGCCCGATGATGGCCCAGCCGATTTTTCCTGACGTTGTTTCGGATCTCATAAATTTTTTAAACGCAAAGTAGAGAATGACAAGGCTTATCGCAAGCCCGATCATTGGACCAAGATTGGCTAATAGCACAATTGCCGCAATCCCTCCAACGAGAAGCAACCCGAATTTTTTCATTTGCATTTCCTCCTTTCAAGGGCAAGCTTGGCGGCTTTTAAGCAAGCCGCCGCCGCTTTCTATGTCTCTATCCTACCTGGATTCCAATTGTTTCATAACGAGCTTCGGCTATATTTTGGAATAGGTCCTGGGGCGTAGAGAGAATAGGCTTGTGTCGGATCCGGGCGGTTTGGCTGAATGATAGTCCATATCGGCTGAATTCGTGTTCAGTTTGGCGGAATTATGGTCTGAAACGGCTGAATTCCTGCTCAAATTGGCGGAATTATGACCCGCATCGGCTGAATAAATGAAAAATGGTGGACTAAATCACGGACATGTATTGATATTTCTGGAGCCATCTGTTTAAATTATCAGTAATTTCAATCAACAAGGATGAAAGGGGAGAACAGCATGGACAATGTCATCCATTTAGAAAATGTATCGTGGATAAGAGAAAAAAAAGAACTGCTAAAAAACATTGATTGGCGAGTGAAAAAAGGGGAGAATTGGGCGCTTTTAGGATTGAACGGATCAGGGAAAACATCGCTCCTCAATATCATTACAGGCTATCGTTGGCCGACGACTGGAAGTGTCCAGGTACTTGGCCGCCGTTTTGGGGAAACAAACATCCAGGAATTGCGGAAATCGATCGGATGGGTCAGTTCATCATTACAGGAAAAGTTGCACGGGGCTGATGTTGCCCAGGAAGTCGTCATTAGCGGGAAACATGCATCAATTGGACTGTATGAGGATATAACGAGAGAGGATATCGACCGCGCCTTATTTTTATTGGAGTTCATGGGAGTAAGCCATTTAATGAATCGCTCGTATGAAACGTGTTCACAGGGCGAGAAGCAAAAGTTGCTGATCGCAAGGGCTTTAATGGCTGATCCAGAAATTTTGATTTTGGACGAGCCTTGTAATGGGCTCGATTTGTTCTCGCGCGAAAAGCTTTTGGAAAGTATTCATGAATTGGCACAAACCCCGAATGCACCGACTTTGCTTTTTGTAACACACCATATTGAAGAAATTCTTCCTGTATTTGGGTATACGCTATTGCTCCGCCGCGGAGAAGTTTTTTCGGCCGGGAAAACGGAAGAAGTATTAAAAGAAGAGAATCTTAGCGCCTTTTTTGAGCATCCTGTATCTGTTCTGAAACACGGCGAGAGGATTACCGTTCAATTAGGCAAACAAAATGTTCATCAATAAGACACGTTCGAGCAGTATAACAAATTGACTTTTTTTATAAAGTGAAGTTAAAATGTAATATAGATTTGTCCTCTCTTGTGCTTTTCAAGAGAGTTTCTTATTTTGGTAGGTTTTATTTTTCGAAGAACAGTAATAAGTTTATAGAGGTTGATCAAACATCCGGGATCCCTCCATACTGCGCAGGCGAGAGTTTTCCCGGAGAGGCCAGTCCCACGTGTATTGGGCAGTCTCTTGCAACGCTTCAAACTTTACTTGATTAAAAGAGGTGAAAAAGTGAAGAATTTGCGAATGAAGGGCCAGAATGTATTAAACAAGCATCTTGGTTTTTTCTTTTTAGCTGTCGTTTTGTTTTGGCTGAAAACATATGTCGGGTATCTTACGTCATTTAACCTTGGCATCGAAAACACGATGCAAAAATTCTTATTGTTCATTAACCCGATTAGTTCAGCAATTTTCTTTTTTGGACTTGCTTTATTTGCAAAAGGAAAAAGAGCCTATATTTGGATCATTATCATCAACTTTATTTTATCGTTTATTTTATACGCGAATATCGTCTATTATCGATTTTTTAACGATTTTATCACGTTGCCGACGCTAACCCAAACAAAAAATTTCGGCGATCTTGGCGGAAGCATCTGGGAATTGTTGAAAGTGTATGACCCTTTATATTTCCTGGATACGATCATTTTAATCGTTCTTGTTGCGTTTAAATTGGTCAAGCCGGAGCCTGTTCGCGTAAGCCGCAATAAGATCGGAATCGTATTTGCGATGGCGATTGCCTTTTTCAGCACGAATCTTGCGCTTGCGGAAACCGACCGCCCGCAATTGTTGTCAAGAACATTTGACCGAAATTACCTTGTGAAATATTTAGGAACATTCAACTTTACGATTTATGATGCTATTCAGAGCACAAAGTCATCCGCGCAAAAGGCATCTGCCGACTCCAGCGACATGACGGACGTTCTGAATTACGTAAAAGCATCATACGCAAAGCCGAATCCTGCTTATTTCGGAAAAGGAAAAGGAATGAATGTGATTTACATTCATCTTGAATCCTTCCAAAACTTTTTAATCAATTACAAACTCAATGGACAGGAAGTAACACCTTTTATTAATTCGTTTACGAAAGATAAAAACACATTGTATTTCGATAACTTTTTCCATCAAACCGGACAAGGAAAAACGTCGGATGCCGAATTTATGTTAGAAAACTCGTTGTTCGGCTTGCCGCAAGGGTCCGTTTTGACGACTAACGCGCGCAATACGTTTCAGGCGGCTCCTGCCATTTTAGGGCAAAAAGGGTATACATCTGCTGTCTTCCACGGCAACTATAAAACGTTCTGGAACCGTGACGAAGCATATAAATCGTTTGGATTCGATAAATTCTTTGACGCTAGCTATTACGATATGAATGACAACGATGTTGTCAACTATGGCTTGAAGGATAAGCCTTTCTTTAAAGAATCGATTCCGCTTCTTGAAACGTTGAAGCAGCCGTTTTACACGAAATTTATTACGTTATCGAACCATTTCCCATACCCGATCGATAAAGATGAAGCATCGATTGAGCCTGCTACAACAGGGGATGGATCAGTTGACCGTTATTTCCAAACGGCCCGTTATTTAGATGAAGCCGTAAAAGGATTTGTCGATTACTTGAAAAAATCCGGTCTATATGACCACTCTATTATTATTATGTACGGAGACCATTACGGCATTTCTGAAAATCACAATGAAGCGATGTCGCAAATTATGGGCAAAGAAATTACGCCATTTGAGAATGCCCAATTGCAACGGGTGCCGTTAATCATCCACGTTCCGGGCATGAAGGGTGGCGTCATGCATCAATATGGAGGAGAAATCGATGTTCTTCCAACATTGCTTCACCTTCTTGGTATTGATACGAAAGATTATGTCCAATTCGGAACGGATTTATTGTCGAAAGAACATCAACAGATTGTTCCTTTCCGCAACGGAAGCTTCGTGACGCCTAAATATACCGCCGTAAATGGAAAATATTTCGATTCTAAAACAGGCGAGCCTGTTGAAAAGAACGACGAGATCAAACGGGATGAAGAAACGGCGCAGAAGAAACTACAAATTTCCGATAAAGTTGTCTACGGAGACTTGCTTCGTTTCTACACACCGAAAGGCTTCAAACCGGTCGATCGCGATAAGTATAACTACAATCACCGGAAAGATGAGAGCCCGGTAAATAATAAATAAAAAGAAGATGGCCAAAAGAACACCTTCGTGTGGACTTTTGGCCATTTTTTTTAATTAAAATCGATAGACCTTCTCCGTTTAGTCTTCATAAATACCATGTTGAGCTTTTTTCCCCAATGGAGTAATCAGTCCATCCATGCTTACGAAATTTTTCTCATGATGATATTCCTCAATGCCTTTTCGCCTTTTTGCTCGCCCATAGTTTCAGTGTGTCTCGCTCTCCGGCATATGAAAAAAAGGGTACGCTATATCCACAAGAAGTTTTCACTGCATGTATGGTGGCGTAAATCATTTGCCGTGCGCCCGGGATAGGTTTGAAATGAGGAATGAGCTCATCCCATTCCAAAGTCCCTGGAAGAATAACACGCCCTTTCCCATAAAGGCGAAGGATCATTGGAGCGCCTTCAAAAGCGACAAACATGAATGTAATTCTGCCGTTTTCCTCAAGGTGGGCACTCGTCTCATTTCCGCTTCCCGTCAAATCAAGGTAAGCGATTTCTGTCGGCGAAAAAATGCGCAATACATCATATCCCTTTGGCGACAGGTTAACATGGCCGTCCTCATTCAATGGCGCCGAACCGACAAAAAAGAGTTGCTGCCTTTTAATGAAATCCTTATGCTGTGGAAGTATTTCCGAAAATAGCTTTCCCATGACTTCCCCTCCTCTTTTTCTTTCTTTTTTATTCGGTTCACCTGTACACATTACCTTTTTGATTAAAAAATGAGGTGAAACCGTTGTTGATCTGTCACAAATCAAACCGCTATCTCGTTATAGTTGTAAAAGCGAAAAAGGGTGATGATGATGAAAAAGTTTGATGTGGCAATCGTAGGCGGAGGAATGGCAGGGCTTTCGGCTTCTATTTATTTGGCGAAAGCGGGATTATCGGTCGTCGTCTTCGAACACCTCGTTAGATCTGTGAAATGAGGAAAAACGATCACGAATCGTTACATGATTTAAAATGATTTTGTTCTC
>NZ_JBBHZM010000047.1:0-21150 GCF_049843615.1 Fictibacillus sp. Mic-4
CTACTATCTTGTGGTCAATACAATTTTTGTATTTTTCATAGTTTTGTGTAAACACAATATTAAAAAAATGCGTTTTTATGCGAGTGTTGTCGATTAAATTAAACTTCTATTATACTACTTTCCATTTATCTCGACATTGGGAAAACGCTTTCAACAAATTAAGCTAATTAGTATATAAAATTTGGTATTTTCCCAATATACATTTTTCCCAAAAATGATATGATGTTTGTAAAGGGCCCTTTAAAATTTGGTTAACGTATTAGGAGGATGTTATGAAAAAAGGATTAACTGCTGTTCTTTCTTTAGGAATTATTTTCAGTTCAGCCTACTCTGCCTCTGCAGCCAATGAGCCCGGTACAAAAACGCAAAAACTCGTTTTACATGAAATCAATCACTCGGAAACAAAGACGGTACATGTAACCTGGTCAAAAGAAGACCATTCCGTTCCTTCTTTTCTATTCGGAAAGCTTACAGATGAAAAATACCCTACGAAAAAAGACATTCTCGCATTCATAAAAAAGAACAAACATCTTTATCCTTTCGATCCGGCTTCTAATCTATTATTTGATAAAGTGGAAAAAGACAAGCTCGGAATGAAACATTATGTATTTAACCAATCGATCGAGGGAGTGCCTATTGACGGGGCAAGGTTCATCGTCCATACGGATAAATCCGGGAAAATTACTGCCATAAACGGTGGGATTCATTCCGATTTGCCAAAAACGTTAAAGAACGGAGCAAAGAAAAAAATAAGTGAAAAGAAGGCCATTAAAGCAGCCTGGAAATCTATTAAAGTGAGCCCGAAAAAAGATGCGGACAAGTCTTCCAATTCTCTTAAACCGGCTTCTAAAGTGAAAAATACCGTCGAAAAAGCGAAACTCGTCGCTTATAAGCATGATGGTGAATATAGCCTTGCTTACCGGGTATCTTTGCAATTTATTGATCCTTATCCGGCAAACTGGCAAATCTATGTTGATGCCGTGAAAGGAAACGTTATTCATCAATTTAATGCGGTTGCCAATGACGGTCCGGCCACAGGTTACGGCTATGGCGTAAATGGTGCCAGAAAAACGTTGAATACGTATTTATCCGGTGGAAACTATTACCTCTATGACACGACAAAACCGATGTCCGGCGTAATCGAAACATTTACAGCAAAAGGCGGAAGCAGCTTGCCTGGCAGCTATTCTATTGATGCAGATAATGCGTTTACGTCCACATCACAAAGAGCGGATGTTGATGCCCATTATAATGCGGGAGTCGTCTATGACTACTACAAAAACAAGTTTGGTAGAAACAGCTTCGACAATCAAGGCTCTACCATCCGGTCAACCGTTCATTACGGCTATAAATACAACAATGCGTTTTGGAATGGCTCGCAAATGGTATATGGCGATGGTGACGGACAAACATTTACTTCACTTTCCGGTGCTGTCGATGTCGTCGGCCACGAACTCACCCATGCGGTGACTGAATCGACGGCAGGACTTGAATATCAAGACCAATCCGGTGCATTGAATGAATCGATGTCCGATGTATTCGGATACTTCATGGATACTGGCGACTGGTTGATGGGCGAAGATGTCTATACCCCGGGCGTTTCCGGCGATGGGCTTCGAAGCTTATCGAATCCTCCGCAATACGGACAACCGGATCATATGAGGAATTATGTCTACACATCAGACGATAACGGCGGTGTCCATACGAACAGTGGTATTCCGAACAAAGCCGCTTACAACACGATTACAGCAATCGGTGTTTCAAAAGCGGAAAAAATCTATTACCGCGCGCTAACTCAATATTTAACACCAACAAGCAATTTCAGTGACGCAAGAGCCGCTCTATTAAGCGCCGCAGCTGACCTATACGGTTCGGGAAGCGCAGAATACAACGCGGTTGCCAACGCCTGGACACAAGTTGGCGTGAACTAATTCAAAAGAACCCTGACTTTTCAGGGTTCTTTTATTTTCTGCAGTACATTAAACGTTTTTGCAAAAATTCAGTTGAAGAACATCCATACCATTTATGCAACGATATGATTGAGGCCTACCGTCACTGGCTGTAACGTTCAAGTTAGTCGTGTAGGAGGCTAATCATTAAGTGATGAGCCAATCCGCTCATACCACCTTACAGATGACTCATGCTGGGCCACAATGGAAGGGCATCACTTTTCCTCGAAAAGCGATGCCCTTTTTTCGTTTTTATACCCACCACATTTCAGCCGGTTGTTCGTTGATCAAAACAGATTGAAGGGTTGAAACGGCACGGGAAAACCCTTCTTCAATCGACATTAATGGATCTTCATGCTCTATGCTTACAACATAGTCATACCCGTATGTCCTTAAAGCGCTCATCATATCCGACCATTCATGGGTGCTATGGCCGCAGCCTACAGAACGGAAACTCCACGCACGGGTTTGCACATTGCCATATGGCTGCATATCCGTAAGACCATACATATTAACATTATCCTGATCAATATACGTGTCTTTAGCATGGAAGTGGTGAATCGCATTTTCTTTTCCAAGTATTTTGATAGCGGCAACCGGATCAATCCCTTGCCACCAAAGATGGCTCGGATCTAAATTGGCGCCGATCGCATCATTTGTTTCTTCTCTTAACTTAAGCAATGTATAGGGGGTATGAACTAAAAAGCCCCCGTGAAGTTCAAGGCCAATTTTTACATTGTGGTTTTTCGCATACTGGCCCCATTCTTTCCAATAAGGAATCAGCTGCTCTTCCCATTGCCACTTTAATACTTCTCCATATTCATTTGGCCATGGCGCGACAGGCCAGTTAGGGTGTTTCGCGCCTTCGTGATCCCCGGCTACCCCCGAGAAGCAATTCACGACCGGTACACCTAACATTTCTGCAAGCCGAACGGTTTTGACATACGTTTCATGGGATTGTTTCGCGAACTCTTTGTTTGGAGAAAGCGGATTGCCATGGCAGCTAAAAGCGCTGATCATAAGCCCTCTTGACTCAATTTCCCGCATGTATTCCTTCCGCTTCTCCCCGCTCTCAAGAAGCACATCTAAATCGCAATGCGCATTTCCCGGATAGTTTCCAGTGCCAATTTCAACGGCGGACACCCCCGCTTTTTTTACATAATCGAGCATTTCAGTAAACGATTTTTGTGAAAACAAAACGGTAAAAACACCTAATTTCATACGTTTGACACCTTCCTTTATAAATTGAAAGCGACTGCTGATCTATTTTTGTTCATCAGCCGGGGCTTTACTTACCGGCCGTCTCTTTTAAGATTTGACAGTTAGCGTCTCAAGCGGCTTTGCATTACCGTAAACTGGCTTTTCCCGTTTGACAGGCTTTGCCCAGTTTACCGCATTGACAATGACGCGCTGAATTTGCTCATTGTGATAAGTGGGGTATGTTTCATGTCCCGGACGGAAGTAAAACACTTTTCCTTTCCCTCTTCTGTAGGTGCATCCGCTTCTGAACACTTCTCCTCCTTCAAACCAGCTGATCAATACGAGCTCATCCGGGGCCGGAATATCAAAGTGCTCACCATACATTTCTTCCTTCTCAAGCTGTATAAACTCTCCAATTCCTTCAGCGATGGGGTGGCTCGGATCAGCAACCCAGAGCCGTTCGGTTTCGTTTGCTTCACGCCATTTCAAATCACAGCTCGTCCCCATCAATGTTTTAAATATTTTCGAAAAGTGGCCGGAATGCAGCACAATTAGCCCCATTCCGTCCAACACACGATTCTGTACTTTTTTAACAACTCGATCCTCTACTTCATGATGAGCCAAATGCCCCCACCAAATTAACACATCTGTATTTTCCAGCACTTCATCCGTTAAACCGTGCTCCGGTTCATCAAGAGTCGCTGTTCTCACTTCAAAATTGGCCTTCGATAGGAATTTAGAAATGGCCCCATGAATTCCTTCGGGATAGATTTTCTTCACTTCCTCATTCGATTGTTCATGCCGGTTTTCATTCCATACGGTAACTTTAGTCATTTCGGTTTTCTCCTTTTCAAGATAATCGGAATCCTTACTACAAAGCAGGTATTTTATCAAAATAAACCGCTTTTCCCGTTTTAGAAGATTCATAGATGGCTTCAAGAATTTCGGTGACAACAAGTGCTTCTTCCGGTTTAACGACTGGCTCTGTATCATTTAAAATGCTTTCAATCCATAATCGTGCCTCAAGATCCGCTTCACTTTCGCTATTTTCATCATAGAAAGCTACTCCGCCAGTGTTTAATTCCACATTCGTCGTAAACAGTTTCCCGTGTTTTTCACCATGGATACGCAATCCGTCGTTCATGTCGGCTCCGCCTTCAGTGCCGGCTAACGTGCACTTTGCCTCTCCTACCTCTAGAGAATTAAGCGCCCAGCTCGACTCGAGCATGATCGTCGCCCCATTTTCCATCGTGATAAACCCAAACGCTGAATCCTCCACCGTAAACTTCTCCGGATCCCACGGCCCCCATGCATTAGCGGCGTTTTTCTTTTGGCCAAGTTTATGGAAGGTTGTCCCCATTACCGCTTTCGGCCTATAGTTATTCATCATCCATAATGTCAGGTCAAGCGCGTGTGTTCCAATATCGATCAACGGTCCTCCGCCTTGCTTCTCTTCATCAAGAAAAACTCCCCATGTCGGAACGGCACGGCGACGGATCGCATGGGCTTTAGCAAAGTAAATGTCCCCCAGCCCGCCTTCTTCGCAAACTTTATGTAAATATTGGCTGTCCTGGCGAAAGCGGTTTTGATAGCCTATCGTGAGCTTCTTCCCTGTCCGTTTTGCCGCTTCCACCATTCTTCGTGCTTCCGAAGACGTTTTCGCCATCGGTTTTTCACACATGACATGCTTCCCGGCTTCTAATGCACTGACGGTAATGTCGGCATGGGAATCGTTCGGTGTGCATACATGAACGACATCAATCGCGGGACCTTGCAACAATTCCTTGTAATCTTCATACACCTTTGACCCTGCTACCCCGAATTCTTGTGCGGCTTTATGTGCCCGTTCTAAAACGATGTCACAAAACGCAACGATTTCGACTTGATCTAACTTTGCAAGACTTGGCATATGCTTTCCATTCGCAATCCCTCCGCACCCAATGATTCCAACCTTTAATTTTTTATTCATCTTAATCCCTTCCTTTTTTCTAAAATTGAAATCGATTTCAAAACTAAAAAAATTTACAGTTCCACTTTTGCTGAACGCCTTTTGACTTCCTGCTGACAAACGTCGTCAACAAAAATTTCTTTTTATCAACGTTAGTGGTAATTCTTGAACGTTTGGATGAAGTGAGTCTCCATTTATAAATATCGAGAGCATCCTATACGAAAAAATTATTCTAGTCTTTGGGAACGATTTCATGAATTCGTTCTCACAAACTAGCTTATAGCATTCATTGGAAAACCTCAATATATATTTTGTATTTTCTAAATTTTTATTTAATACATTTTAATAAAAAGAGGGTGGGTCCCCCCTCTTTTTATCAAGATTATGAAACCTGGCTATTGATTTTTTCTTCTCTCGCTCCTAAAGCGCCCCTCTGCTCTAAATACGTAAACACCGCATTGCCCAGCGTTTTGGCTGCGATTAGCATGGCCCGCTCATCAATTTCAAATTTCGGATGATGGTGAGGGTACGTTGTTTCCCACTCCGGATTTTGCGCCCCTGTAAAGAAGAACGTTCCTTTTACATGCTGCAAATAATAAGCGAAATCTTCACCGCCCATATCCGGCTCCATTTCAAAAACGGACGAAACACCCGGCACGTTTTCAGCTAATTTTGCCAAAAACTCTGTTTCTTCTTTATGGTTGACGACAGCAGGGTAGCCTTTTTGATAATGATATGAATAGTCTACATCTGCAGATAAACATGTACCTTTTACTATCCGCTCAATTTCTTGTTCAATAAAATCTCTTACCTCTTCTTTAAACGTTCGAACCGTTCCGATTAATAAAGCACTATCGGCAATCACATTAAACGCATTTTTCGCTTCAAACGAACCGACTGACACAACAGCAGCGTCGATCGGCTTTACCCTTCTTGCGACAATTTGCTGTAAATTCGTCACTAGCTGGGCCCCGACTACGATGCTGTCTTTCGTTACATGCGGCTGGGCGCCGTGCCCGCCTTTCCCTTGAATTTTTATTTCAAAACGGTCGGACGCCGCCATGATCGGTCCTGACCGATATCCAATCTGGCCACAGGGAATCGTCGCCCATAAGTGCGTTCCGATGATGACATCTACCCCATCCAGGCAGCCATCTTCAATCATGGCGATGGCTCCCCCGGGGGCAAGTTCTTCGGCATGCTGGTGAATAAAAACGACATTTCCTTCTATATGTTCTTTTAACTGGTTTAAAACTTTTGCTAAAACAAGCAATGTAGCGGTATGTCCATCATGGCCGCAAGCATGCATGACTCCAGGAACTTTTGATTTGTAAGGCACATCATTTTCCTCCTGGATAGGGAGCGCATCAAAATCAGCGCGCAGTGCAACGGTCTTTCCTGGCTTCGCTCCCTTGAGGGTGGCGACTACCCCTCTTCCGCCAACGCCCGTACGCACTTCATGACCGAGATTGCGATGATATTCAGCGATAAATTCTGGCGTTTTTACCTCTTCAAATGACAATTCGGGATGCTGATGAAGATAGCGTCTAATATCGACCATTTCATGATAAAAGGAATCCAACAATGCAAACAACTTGTCCACGGAACTCATCTCCTTAAACAAACTTAGACAATACCTCTTTTACTTTGTTCTCCGCCTGTTCAGTAAATCCCTTTATTTTTACTACTTTCGCCGGATATGAAAAGCAAATCTTCAATTTTTGGTAAAAAAGTCACTGATGAATCCGCCCATTTAATGGTAACTTTTTCTGTATGTAAAAACGATTGAATTATCACGAATATGGTTTTTTACATTTTTTAGTTGATCGGCTGATAAGTAAGCGAATGTGGCTGATAAATCGTGCAAGTGGCCGTTATTCAACTAAAAGTGACTGATATCTTTCATCAGCTTATCCGAATCACGAAAGAGTGTAAGGAATCATTTCCGGATCCTATCTTGCAAGTTAAGCATCAACAACACCAATTCGTAAACTGGCTTAAAGATTTTAAGTTTCCACTGATGCCCGTGGAAGGAATCATAGTCCTTTCAAACCCTAATTCGATCATAAAAACAACCGCCAATTGGCCTGAATATTTTACAACTATCATTAAGAGCCAGACCCTCCTGCCGAAAATAGAAACCTTTAAAAATCAGCACAATGAAGAACAACTCTCGAACAAAGAACTTCGAAAACTGGAAAAACTTCTTATAAAACATCACACTCCACTAAATTTGGATGTTCTATCAAAATATGAGATCTTGCCTTCTGAACTGTTGCAAGGCGTTTCCTGTCCGAATTGTTCTGCTCTCCCGATGAAACGAGCGTACGGAACATGGATCTGCTCTATCTGCTCGTTTTCCTCGAAAGACGCCCACTTAGCAGCCCTTCAAGATTATTGTCTCCTCATTCGATCAACGATCACAAACAAACAGTTTAGGGAATTTTTGAAGCTCCCCTCTAGTTCTATTGCCCGTAAGCTTCTTACCAGCTTGAATTTTCCGTATGACGGAGCAAAAAAGGGGAGGGTATATAACCTGTTGTTTGACGAATAAATAATACAAAAAAGGAACAGGTACACGTTTTACCTGTTCCTTGATTATTTTATTTAGTTGGCTGTCGTAAATTGCTCTTCTTCGGTGGAACCTGTAAGTGCTGTTGTTGAAGAGGTTCCTCCGGAAATTACTTGCGCCACATCGTCGAAATAGCCGGTTCCGACTTCGCGCTGATGGCGGGTAGCCGTGTAACCATATGCTTCACTCGCAAATTCGGCCTGCTGCAATTCGGAATAAGCTTCCATTCCGCGATCTCTATATTCCCTCGCAAGCTCGAACATGCTATGGTTGAGCGCATGGAATCCGGCGAGTGTGACGAACTGGAACTTATAGCCCATTTTTCCGATTTCGCGCTGGAAGTTCGCAATCGTTTCATCATCGAGCTTCTTCTTCCAGTTAAATGATGGCGAACAGTTATAGGCTAACAGTTTACCTGGGAACTTCTCATGAATCGCTTCAGCAAATCTCCGCGCTTCTTCCAAATTTGGCTCAGATGTTTCGCACCAGATTAAATCAGCATATGGGGCATATGCCAGTCCTCTTGCAATCGCTTGATCAAGCCCTGCTTTTGTGCGATAAAATCCTTCTGGCGTCCGTTCTCCGGTCATAAACGGGTGGTCATATGGATCAATATCGCTTGTAATGAGATTCGCTGCATTCGCATCCGTTCTTGCGATTAAGACGGTTGGCACACCTAATACATCGGCCGCAAGCCGGGCTGAAATTAAATTCCGGACCGCCTGCTGGGTTGGCAATAGCACCTTTCCGCCAAGATGCCCGCATTTCTTTTCGGAAGATAGCTGATCTTCAAAATGGACGCCTGCTGCCCCTGCTTCAATCATCGCTTTCATTAGCTCGAATACATTTAACACACCGCCAAATCCGGCTTCCGCATCGGCGACAATTGGAGCAAACCAGTGCGTGTCACTTTTTCCTTCCCCGTGCTCAATTTGATCGGCCCGCTGAAGCGCCTGGTTGATCCGTTTTACAACTTGCGGAACGCTGTTGGCGGGATACAAGCTCTGGTCCGGGTACATATGTCCAGCGAGATTCGCATCAGCTGCGACTTGCCAACCGCTTAAGTATATCGCTTTCAAGCCAGCCTTAACTTGCTGGACGGCTTGATTGCCTGTTAATGCACCGAGAGCATGGACATAGTCCTCTTCATGGAGCAGCTTCCAGAGTCGCTCTGCCCCCATTCGTGCCAATGTATGTTCAATTTGGATCGATCCGCGAAGACGCAGAACATCCTCTGGACTGTATGGACGCATGATTCCATTCCATCTTTCCGCTTCCCAGGCTTCCTTCATTTCCGTGATCATTTGTGAATTCATTATTTTTCCTCTCCTTTTAACTTAAATGTATTTATATCCAGGGACAGTTAAAAATTCATTAAACTCATCTTCTTTAATCAATTTTATAAAGAGTTCCTTTGCTTGATTAAATTTGCCCGATGAGAAAACTTCACTGCCCAGGTTGGCCCAAATGATTTTCATTTCTTCCTCAACCAATTTTTCAACTAGTTCCATTGTGATGTTCCGGCCGTCTTCAAGAACGCCTTTTTCATGGCGAATCCATTGCCATACTTGAGCCCTTGAAATTTCGGCAGTTGCTGCGTCTTCCATTAAGTGATTTAGCGGGACCGCTCCTCTGCCTCTTAGCCATGCTTCTATATATTGAATGCCTACTGAGATGTTCGTTCTTAAGCCATTCTCTGTAATTGGGCCGGGTGATGGTTCGAGCAAATCACGAGCCGTTACATGAATATCATCGCGCTTTTTCTCTAGCTGATTAGGCGCAGGCATGATACGGTTAAAGACTTCCATTACGGCTGGAACAAGACCGGGGTGTGCGACCCAGCTTCCATCATGGCCGTCATTTGCTTCTCTTTCTTTATCCGCTTTTACTTTTTGTAAGGCTTCTTCATTCGCTTTGGTGTTATTCTTGATGGGTATTTGTGCTGCCATGCCGCCGATGGCATGGGCGTTTCTTCTGTGGCAAGTCTTTACGACATATAAGGTGTATGATCGCATAAAGGGGACAGTCATGGTGACGAGCGAGCGATCAGGCAGTAAATATTCTGGATGATTTTTCAGTTTTTTGATATAGCTGAAAATGTAATCCCATCTTCCGCAGTTAAGGCCGGCACTATGGTCTTTTAACTCGTATAAAATTTCATCGGCTTCAAATGCGGCCAGGATCGTTTCAATAAGTACAGTCGCCTTAATGGTTCCCTGCGGAATGCCAAGTTCTTCCTGGGCAAAGACAAATACATCATTCCACAGCCGGGCTTCCAGATGACTTTCGAGCTTTGGCAAGTAAAAATACGGACCTGAACCATTTTCGATCAACTGTTTTGCATTATGGAAAAAGTAGAGCCCGAAATCGACAAGACTTCCAGACATCGGCTTTCCGCCATACTGTAGATGCTTTTCTTCTAAATGCCAGCCGCGCGGCCTGACAATTAAAGTAGCTGTATTTTCATTTAATTGGTAGGGCTTCCCTTCCGGTGAAACATAGGAAAGCGTTTTGCGGTTCGCATCGCGCAAGTAAATTTGTCCGCCAATCGTATTTTCCCATGTTGGCGAATTGGCATCTTCAAAATCGGCCATAAATACTTTTGCCCCGGAGTTTAGTGCATTAATGACCATTTTCGGATCCCCTGCAGGTCCCGTAATTTCAACCCTTCGATCTTGAAGATCTTCTGGGACCGGGGCAATCGTCCATTCACTTTCCCTTATCGATTTTGTCTCCGGCAAAAAGTCCGGGAGCATTCCTTCATCAATCTCTTGCTGGCGTTTTCTCCGATTGTCCAAAAGGGCATTTCTCGTACCCATAAACCGTTCGTGGAGTTTTCCTAAAAAGTTCAATGCCTCTTTCGATAAAATTTCATCGTAACCTTCATGAATAGGCCCTGTACAATTTACGACTGAATCTGTTTTCAACTGAGTTTGCTTCAACGTGCCTTCCTCCTTGATCTATTTGATTTCAGGACGATGTTCATTTATTGCTTGTTAATCAATTCGGCCATTGCCATTACAACGGCTGCAACTTAAACAGCCCTGGCCTTCACAGTTCTGGCAGCAGCCTTCCCTCTGATGGTGACCTGTTCCATTACATTTCGGACATTCAAGTTCTCCATTTCCCTGACAAGTGAAACAATCCATTTTTAATTATCCTCCTTTAAATCCGACTGTTATAAAACAGTTGATATTCTTGTTAAATAATATATAACAAATCTTCAGAAAAGTGAATACCTTTTTTAAAAATTGTTATATTTTTTTTCGTGTTTTGAATTCTGTTATAAAACAATGCGGTGGTCGGACAATAAACTCTCGATTTCGGACAATAAATGATTAAGAATGGACAATAAATGAAAGACTTCGGACAGAAAAAAATGCATTATGGACAATAACAACCTCTAATTTCCAACATTCAGGTAATTTTAACTTCAAAATTCCACTGAGACAGGGCTTAAGGAGGACTAGACGCAGCGAATCGCAAAAAAATGAAAAAAACGAGGGGAGATCCCTCGTTTTTATTAAAGTTTTCCTAAAAAGTTTTTAATTTGACGATCCGGAATTTCGAGCTTTTCAGCAATCTCGGCCTTAGAAGCCTCAGGATACTTTTGCGAAGCTTGTTCGAACAATTGGCGTTTTTGCAAGTGCACAAGCTTTGAAAGTTGAAGTGAAATATAGATAAGCGTACTAGCGAGAATGCCGATAAGTAAAGAATAGCCAATCGATGCAGGAAACATAGAGAACAAAAAACCGATAACGGCGCCTAAAACGATCCAGAAAACGAGCAAATTAATCCCCCCATTTTTTCATCATTTTACCATTACGGGGCTATTTAATCTATCCGCATATTTTTACCTCCTTATCACACCCTATGAAAGAAACCAATCACGGAAGGGTGAAGAACGAATGGGAAGAGCGCATAAGCAGCGAATTACAAGAGATAAGAACAAATCTTCATTGCCTCAAGTGCCGAGAGCCAATCTCGTTTCGACGGATAGTGAAAATGAATTTGCTAAAGAACTTGATGACCGCTATGAATTTGAAGTGAAACCCGGGTTTGGCCCGACCGGAGTCAGGCGAAAAGATGAGGACAAGTGCTAAAAAATAGAGTTTAGCACTTGTTCTACAAAGATTTTATATAGGCATAGCTTTTTTCTCGAAAATGGTGAAAATATCAAATAAGCTGCTGATCAACTCATCAGCTTATTTTTTACATATTAAATAATACATACTCGCCAGGGCCGATTAAAGCAACTCCGACGGCAACGGCAATAAGAATCAAGTTATATTCAAATCCATTTTGCGTCACCCAGTAGCCATTTTTTCCATGAACAGTGAAAATCGCAACGAGCATCGTGATCACGATAAGAATAGCTCCAATCGGGGTGAGGACCCCTGCTGCAAAAAGAAGGCCTCCGAGCAATTCGCCCGCGCCGGCTAAAAATGCCATTAGCATTCCTGGCTTCATGCCTATCGATTCAAGCCATGAGGCTGTTCCTTTCAAGCCATGGCCGCCAAACCAGCCGAACAGCTTTTGTGTTCCATGCCCCATAAATGTAATGCCGACAACAAGCCGTATAATTAATAACCCTAGATTAAACATAATGTATCTCTCCTTCATTTTTATTATTAACTTATCTTATGTAAGTATGATATGATATTCCACTTACTTTTGTCAAGTTACTTTTCGAAAATAAAACAAAAAAGAAGGAAACCCCATTTAAGGGGCCACCTTCTTGTTAGTCTTTATTTTTTCCTTCAATGTATACATACTTAAAATCATCAGTTGCATATCCTGGTAGTCCGGTCCCCAACCGGCGTATGACATTTCGAAATCCCCTTTTGATTTTAACGCCAATTTTTGTTTGAACGGCTGCGCTTTAAGCCGGGAAGGTTCTTTAAGCCGGTTCTTGACATATTCTCCAACTTTTTCACTTTCGACTTCATTCAGCATTTAGCTATACCATTGAATTTTTTTTGCAATTGTATCACAAACAAAGCGAGCTCTATTGATTTAGAGTCTCGCTTATTTACATCGAAGTTTAAAATTTAAAGTTGTCCGGATCCTGGCCGTTTCGCTTATTGATATTAAGTGCATCTATTTGTCTCATTTCATCAGGCGAAAGTTCAAAATCAAAGAGAGCTCCATTTTCTTTAATCCGGTTTTCATTAACGGATTTCGGAATAACAACAATTCCGTTTTGCAAATGCCAGCGCAAAGTGACCTGGGCAACGGATTTCTGATGTTGTTCCGCAATTTTTGTAAGAACCGGATCATTTAAAATTTCACCTTTTAATAATGGCCGCCACGCTTCTAGTTGAATGTCGTTTTCTTTACAAAAAGCAAGCAGTTCTTTTTGCGATAATTGCGGATGGCATTCCACTTGATTGACCATTGGCTTTATTTCACAATCGGCCATAATATCTTCTAAATGATGAATTTGGAAGTTGCTCACGCCAATTGCCTTCACTTTTCCGTCTTTATACAGTTTCTCAAGCGCTCTCCACGTTTCTTTATACTTTTCTTTCACCGGCCAATGCACTAAATAAAGATCGACATAATCGAGGTCTAACTTTTTCCGGCTTTCTTCAAAAGCGGTCAATGTCGAGTCATACCCTTGATCGGTGTTCCATACTTTAGTCGTAATAAAAAGTTCTTCACGAGGAACGCCGCACTCTTTTATCGCTTTTCCAACACCTTCTTCATTTTGATAAAGAGAGGCCGTATCAATGCTTCGGTACCCGGCGCTAATTGCCGCCTTCACCGCACGAATTACTTCTTCCCCTTCTTCCGCCTTATAAACGCCAAGTCCTACCCACGGCATTTTGACCCCATTATGTAAAGTCGTTGTATCCTGGATGCTTTTTACCATTTCCAAATCCTCCTTCAAATGAAGACTTATTTTTCATTTTGCCATATATAGATTGGAACATAAAAAAATATGCTTTTTGTTGCACTATAAAAATTAGGCCGATGCTTGCCATGTAAAAACATTGCCTGTCTTTAGCCTTCCATGATTATGGTTCGAATGGTTTTCCCGGGCAAAGTCATCCTCTTTTTTGCCATTAGTGTTATCGTTTTAGAGATTGTGTCGGGGTTCATCGGTTAATTGTTTAAAAGGAAAGCACCCCGGGTAAGGTTGTTTGTGTTATCTCCAAAATTTCATCGTTTTTCTAACGCATAGAGGTCATCTTCAATCGAAGCCATTCGATCGGCTACAAGACGCCGGGCATCGCTGATGGCCTGATTATAAAGAATAGGGCCAGCGTGTTTCATGAAAAAGTCGAGCATGTTTTCTGCCGCTAAATGCCCGATTTCCTCCCCTCGCTCTTTGTAAAAGTATTGCTGGATTTCACTGATCATTTGTTCCTTTTGTTCCCGTGGGAGCTTTAAAAACATCATGATGCCATCATCCTCCTTTTTCTTTATTATCCATTACCTTCTCTGGTTTCTCCAACAATTAATCACCATAAAAAAAGCCAGGTCTACACAGGCGGTAGGTTCTGGCCTCCGAATTAGTCTTTTGCATTGTCCTTTTCAAGAATCACAAGAATGCATCCGTGATGAAGATCATCGACATATTGTTCGGCTTGCCGTTCCGAAATGTTTAATGTTAATAACATTTCCTTTAAATCGTGATCTTCATTTTCTTTAAATAATTTTGCAAAAGGGCCAGCGGCAATAAGCGGCCCGATAACTGGTGCAGTTAATCCTGGAACCGCGATTAAACCGCTAATGCCTGTTAAAAACCCGGCAATGGTTCCGTAAGCTTCTTCATTTACCCCATTTAACGGGTGTTCTTCAGCAACATGGGTTTGATCCGCAATTTCGTCCATTTGCCGTTCATCTTTTGCAAGGATCGAAATCTCTTTCGGATCATATCCTTCTGCAATTAGTGAACGGATCGTTTTCATCGCTTCATTGTTCGTCTCATACACACCGATTATTTTTTTACTCATCCGCCTTTAGTCCTCCGTAGTCTTTTACTATATTTGTACCCTTAAAACGATTGATTAAACATTCTTTTCAAATGGAAATGGTATTGGTAAGATGAATGAAAAGCAATCGATGAGGGGAATCGAAAATATAGAGGGAGGCTAATATGCTTAAACAATCAACCATTGGAATGGCTGCGTGTATCGACATTGAAACGACGGGTTTAAGTATTTATAAAGAGGAAATTATCGAACTTGCTATCGTTCTCTTTACTTTTAACCGGCCGAGCGGTGAAGTTCTTGAAATCATTGATGAATATTGCGAGCTAAATGAGCCGTCTAAACCGGTCTCACCCGGTGCGGCCAACGTGCATGGCATCAGGCAAGAAGATTTAATCGGAAAACGTCTTGACAACAAACGGATTGAAAATATGATGGCACAGGCAGATCTTTTAGTTGCGCATAATGCCAGTTTTGAAAAAGGGTTTCTGAAAAGATATTTTCCATTGACGTCGGACATGCCATGGCATTGTTCAATGAACGGAATCCAGTGGAAACAGTACGGATTTACGTCAAAAAAACTTGGAGATTTGCTTTTCGAACATAACATTCATGCAGATCGATTACATAGAGCATTAGATGATGTGAGAGCGACAATCCATTTAATTTCTCAAAAAAATGCCCATGGCGACTTTTATTTTAAAGAATTATTGCAAAAACCGATGGGAGCACGGGCAAAAGTGTCTAAAAAGAAAAAGACAAAAAATTACTCCATTCCACTTCACCCATCTAGCGATATTTAAAGTAATGAAGCGGCTTCCATGATAAGCCGCTTCATTACTCTTTTATTTTAGCCACATCCAGATCATCCATAAAATTAAGATGATAAGGAGCGCTCCAAAGGTCATCGCCATCCAAAAAACATGGGCGTTCTGCTCACGCGTATTTCCTTCATTTCTCGCTGCCATAATCTCTGCACCTTCCTCATTATAGATCATTATGGCTTTAGTATTTACAAACATGCGGGAGTTCATAAAAATTGTTTTCACATGCAAAACCTTACCATTTACATTTGTTCCGAACCAAAATATTTACTCATAATAATCGGTCTTTTGTTTTCAATATTGTTGTACAACCGAAGTTTTCTTTTATAAAGATTCATAGAGGATTTTCAATGAGGAGTTTTCTTTTCACATAAACAACTTAAAAATCCGTCTTCGAAGACGGATTTTAATCTACCTCTATTTCGTTTTTCCTTCTCTCTTATTAAATGCAAGTTCATAAAGGCCGGTTGACGACAGGCCGGCAAGCGCTCCACCCCATAATCTTAATGTCCAATCTAGATCGGTTAAAGGCGCGGCCGCAAAACCGATCACGATTCCGAGCACGAATGCGATTGCAGGTACTAGATTTTTCGGTAATGAAAACGCCCGTTTTACTACTTCTGTTACGGCGGTTACAATGGGCAAAATAATGGATGCAAAAGCAAGAATTAACGTCATGCAAATCCTCTCCTATCCGGCATCATTTTCTTTTCATCTACGTTTTTTTCTCCATAGATTACTTGTTATCAACATATGTTATAGATACTCATCGGGTTGGTTGATCATAACTGTTGACGTTAATTTTCTTACTATTTTTAGGAAATGGGCTGATAAGTGGTCTTAAGTGGCTGATTTCCACCATAAAAAGACCGCCTATGATTGCGGCGGCCAAATTTCATATGTAATTTAATACGCTAACCAGGTCCAGAGCATCCATCCAACTAAAATGACAATCATCGCAATTACCGAAATGCTTAACCAGGTAATATCTTTCAAACCTGTTCTTTTGGTAGCCATCACCATACCGCCTTTCATTACAGATTTCAAACGTATTATTTCCCAGAAGAAACTAAAAAATCCCGCCTTAATTTTTGGGGGATTTCAGCAAATACAAAATGACTTGAGAAGTTCTCAAGCCCTTTTGAATACACATGTTCTTGCTGTGGCGGAATTACTTTTTATCAAAAAGCGAAGAGCCTGCAATGCCGGGATGTGTCATTTCATACGGATCAAGGATCAAATCGAGCTCCTCTTCCGTCAGCACTCCATGCTTCAGGCAAAGTTCCCGAATCGATCGTCCGCTCAAGATAGCTTCTCTTGCTATCTGTGCTGCTGTTTCGTACCCAATATGCGGGTTGACTGCCGTGATAACGCCAACGCTCTTTTCAACATAGGCTTTTAGCCGATCTTCGTTTGCTTCGATCCCTTTCAAACAATGATTTGTGAAAACGCGGAATGCATTATTCATAATGCTGATCGACTGAATCAAGTTGAATACAAGAACAGGCTCCATGACGTTTAATTCAAGCTGTCCCGCTTCAGATGCCAGGCAAATGGTGTGATCATTACCGATCACCTGAAAGGCCACCTGGTTTATGACCTCCGCCATGACAGGGTTGACCTTACCAGGCATGATGGAAGATCCGGGCTGTCGGGCAGGGAGCGTGATTTCCCCCCATCCCGCACGGGGACCGGAAGCCATCAATCGCAAGTCGTTCGCGATTTTTGACATGTTCATCATACACACTTTGAGCGCGGCGGATACTTCGGTGTAGGCATCCGTATTTTGGGTGGCGTCCACTAGATGCTCCGCCCTGACAAGTGGCAATTTGCTAATGTCCGCAAGATGTTTCACAACCGCTTCGATATAGCGAGGGTCTGCATTCAGTCCCGTTCCGACGGCGGTTGCGCCCATGTTAACTTCATACAAATGCTGTTTTGATTGGTTGATCCGCTTGATATCTCGCTCGATTGCACGGCTGTAGGCTTCGAATTCTTGACCAAGGCGAATCGGGACCGCATCCTGAAGGTGGGTGCGTCCCATCTTGATGACGTGGTCGAACTGACACGCTTTTTGCAAAAACACGCGATGCATATCGTCCATCGTATGAAGCAATAGCTCCAAAAGATTTAATACTGCGATATGAATGGCGGTTGGAAATGCATCGTTTGTAGACTGGGACATATTAACATGGCTGTTCGGGCTTATATAAGAATAGTCTCCTTTTTCTTTTCCCAATACTTCTAGTGCGCGATTAGCGATGATTTCATTCGCATTCATGTTAATGGAAGTGCCGGCCCCTCCCTGGATCGGATCGACGATGAATTGGTCATGCCATTTTCCTTCGATGATTTCCTGGGCCGCTTCCGCAATCGCGTTCCCTCTAGTAAAATCTAAGCGGCCGATATCCATATTGGCTAGCGCTGCCGCTTTTTTGACAATCGCCATCGCCCTGATTAGTTCCCCATGTATTCTGTAACCCGTAATAGGAAAGTTTTCGACTGCTCGAAGCGTTTGAATCCCATAATAGGCTTCTTGAGGCACTTCCTTTGCACCTAAAAAATCTTTCTCCATTCTCATGTGCTGTTTTGTTTCAATGAGGGTTGACATCATTGAATTTCCTCCTCCTCTTTAGGCCGAACACGATGTTGCTGCTTTTTTCTTTAGTCTTCTATGTCAAATCCAGGAGTCTTATCCCCGGCCATTGGCGTCTCCATGATTTCCTTAACTTCATCGATGCAATCAGTTTGTCCAAGAGCCCACATCAGCTTGGCGACGATGGCCTCTGTATTCATATCCCCGGATAAAATGACACGATGTTGGGCTACCTTGCGCCCCACTTCATAAAGAAGCAAGTCTTCCCCCTCTTCCAGGCATTGGGTGGTGATCACTACGGCAATGCCGGCTTCCGTTAGTTCCTTGACTTTCGTAAGCAAATTACGGCCCTCAAAAGGCAAACCGCCGTTGCCGAAACTTTCAATGATGACACCTTTATATAAGCCTTTCAAACAATCAAATATCTCCGGTTTGGTTCCTGGGTAAAGCTTCAAAAGAAACACATCCGGGCACAGGCTTGTATTCCATTGAGGTCCACCAGAAATAGGTGCCGGTTTCCAATGATAGCGAACTTCCCCCGACTCGATAAAAGCAACGTATGGATGATTGATGCTTTCAAAAGCATCATAGCTTTTCGTTCTCATTTTGACCGCCCTCGGACCAATGATTACTCGCCCATCGAATACGACAAAGACTCCGCCAATATTTTCACGGGCAAAACGCACGGCATCTGCCACATTCTTTTTCGCATCTGTTTTTTTAAAGCTAATCGGAACCTGCGACCCCGTTATGACAACAGGCTTTTGCAGTCCTTGCATCATGTAAGACAATGCAGCCGCAGTATATGCGAGCGTGTCCGTTCCATGAGTAATAACGAATCCGTCGTATTGCTCATAATTCCGGAATATGGCTTCAGCTATTTCCGCCCAATGTTCTGGCTGCATGTTCGTGCTGTCCCTGTTCATAAGAATTTGGCAAGTCACATCAACCGATTCCGAAGAGTGATTGAAATGTTCCAACAGCTCCTCAGCGGTCAAGCCGGGCGCAAGGCCTTCCTCTCCCTCAACGGATGCGATTGTTCCGCCTGTCGCAATTAACAATAATTTCTTCATCGCTTATCATCCCATCGTTTGTATTTCACTTTCATACGCATTACGCAAACAATTATACCTTATTATATGATTAAACCCTAATATAAATCAACATTTGTATTCATTACGCGCACTTTTTTCTTTCACACGGATGCAATGCCTGCTATAATTAAAGGAGAATAATAGAGGGGGCGGAGTTATCGATGCTACAACGATTAGCGAATCTTAGAAAAAGCAGAAATTGGTCTTTGCAGGAAACTGCCGACCGCCTTGGAATCGCGAAAAGCACTTATGCGGGCTATGAATCCGGATACCGGCAGCCTTCCTTGCAAGCTTTACTGCAAATCGCGAATCTATTTGAAACAACGGTTGATTATATTTTAAACCGGACAAATGATAAACAGGAGAAGCTCGAGCTGGTTGAATGTCTGGAATCAGAAATTGCCCTTTCATTGGATGGAATTCCTTTAACGAAAGAGGAGCTGTACGATTTCATTGCATTTACCCGCTTGAAACGAAGGATAAAAAACAACGATGAAGAATAAAAACGAGGTGCCATTCGTTAACTAAGAAAAAGTCGATTCCTAAAAATTCGGACCGACTTTTTCCCATTTTTCTATTGCTTTTTATAGTAATTTTCTATAAAATGCACGAATGCTTTAACAACATTCCACTCTAGCGATTCCTTATGATAATACATCCACGTTCTTCGCAAGATTAGATTCCCATTTTGGTCAGTTAAGTCAATTTGGTGTACATCATCTATCCCGGCGAGGATCCTGCTGGACAAAATGCCATAGCCTAAACCATTTACAACCATTTCCTTACACGTATCAACCTGGTCGACTTCGATGCTGATGAAGGGCGGATCCGCATAGTTTTCAGCCCACCAATGATCAATCAACGTTTTTAATAAGTAATCTCCTCTATAGTCGATTCTAGGAAGGTGGGGGAGATCGGTAATATCAATCTCTTCCTTTGACGTAATGCAAATTGTTTCTTCAAATAATAATTGTTTCGATAATCCTCTCCACCCATAATCCCCCCGGACAAAGCTAATATGAACATCTTTATTGTGTATAAGCTGAGTTACATCTCTGCTCCAGCCTGTAACCACTTTGAATTCCACATGGGGATATTGCATTTTAAATAATTTTAAAATATAAGGAAGTTCATAATTTGCAAAAAAATTGGATACACCCAATTTCAATGTGCCTGCAACCTCATTGCTTACATTCTTGCTCATATTGCGGACTTTTTCTTTTATTTTTTGATAATGATCCAGAGCCTCCTCCGCGCAATGGACAAGATATTCTCCTTGAGGGGTAAAATGAACTCCTCTGCTTTCTCTGGTGATTATTTTAACCCCCAGCTCCTCCTGCATATGTTTTAAGCGGTTCGTCAATGCCGGTTGAGTGATAAACAAAAGCCGAGCAGCTTTCGTCAAGTTTTTCTGGCTATAAAGAACCTTTAATATTTCCCAATCACGGTAATCCATTATCCCCACCCTTACTGCCATATAAATTTTTCTTATATTTAAATATAATTTTTTAGCATTTTATTTATTTTAATTATTGCATTATCCTTATCCGTAAGCAAACTATAATTGCTTTTCCTAAAGCGATAAAAAATATTCATGGGGGCATGTGGTAATGCTGAAAAACCAACAAAATCCATGGGAAAACTTTCATGGCCCAAACCTTGGCTATGTCATTGAACAATATGAACAGTATGTAAATGGAGATGACACCGTTTCCCCGGAATTAAAGGAACTTTTTGCAAAGTGGGGCTCTCCTCTATCCTATGAAACTAACTCATCTGAAAAAATAGCTGAAAATTCCTCCTCTGCCTACAGCAGCTCAACGAATCTGGAAAACGTCGTGAAAGCGGTAAAACTGCTCGAGGCAATTCGTTCAGACGGGCATTTGGAAGCAACTATCAATCCGTTAGAGAAGCCAGCAAATGACCGGTCATTTATGGCTCTTGAAAAATATGGGTTGTCCGAGGAAGACTTGAAAGCGATCCCGGCAAAGACGATCTGGCCAGATGCGCCAAATGATGTGAGTACTGC
>NZ_JBBHZM010000048.1:0-20884 GCF_049843615.1 Fictibacillus sp. Mic-4
TCCATCATTAGTGAGAAAAATTTGTCCTTCTTCCACTTTTGATTGTCCACTTTGTGCAAATACTTTTGTACTTTGAAAGTCTTCAACAAACCAATGGATAATCCTATACCTCCTGCCAAACTAAGAGTTAAAACTAATTTCCCTTTCATCCAAAAACCTCCCAATAATTTCCTGACCTCAAACCTATACTACTATATATACTTAGTACAAGTAAAATAATGTTAGAAAAAGCCTCCAACTTGGATCAAAATTACATATTTGCACACGTTAATTAAAGACGGATTCGCTAAAAGATTAATTTAAAATAACTAAGAGTTGGTACTATGTAATTAGAATGATACCTACTTTCTAGCTCTGATTTTGTTACCCATTGAATATCGATCACTTCATTTTCTTGAAGTGCGGTTTCTGTAATTTCAAAGCTTTGGTTAAAAAGCCATATATCACAAAAGTCATTACAAACATCCCTGCGTTCGCTTTTAATTAACTTTCCATTAGACTTGGACAAAGTGATTCCGATTTCTTCTTTTACTTCTCGTATAGCACCTTCGAGGCTATTTTCACCCGCTAAAATAGAGCCGCCTGGACATTCCCATAGATGAGGATGAGGTTTATCAGGATGTCTTTTTGTTAGAAGAATTTCACCCTTTTTATTCCTTATCCAGACATGTACAACTATATGATAATCACCACTGGCCAACGGAGTACCACGTAAATGGGTTCTATTTGTTTTCGTTCTATTTTTGTCGTAAATATCCCAAATCTCCATAAATACCTCCTCTATTCAATCCCTTAATTCAAATATTCATAAAAAGTTCTTCATCTCTCTTTGTGTCCCCGTTAGTGGCCTTTTTGCTTTTTCTAAAAAAACTCATCCAGCAGCTGGAAAAATGCCAGTTTCTCTTCATCAACAGCTACTTGTCCATATGCTTCAAAGAAAACCGGGACCCATTTTTCACCGAAGTTATATGTAATGCTTCTCTTGGCCAGGGCAAGATCAAGATGCCGGTCGGCTACCCCTCCCCTTCCCCAATCGATATATCCATTGACGCCGTTTTCAGTCAAAATAATATTCGGGACACAGTAATCCCCATGTGCAAATATATAGTCATTTTCTTTCGGTCTTGTTTCCAACAAAATGCCAAACAACTCTTCCGGGCTTTTCCCCTGGTTATGTTCATCAAAATCATTTACATCAACGAGATTTTCTCTCACCCTTCTTTCCGCCTCTTCAATGAGTTCTTCCGTGTATCGATGATAAGGGCAATGCCCGATTGGCACAGAATGAATTTGCCTCAAGCCTTGCGCAAGATCTCGAATGACTCGTTCTTTATTTTGAAACCGTTCATCAAACGGCATATAGCCGCTAATTTCTGACATAAGGAGCCACTCTTTGTCGCCACGATCCTCATAATACAAAACGTTTGGAACAGGCAGTTTGCCATTTAACCAGTGCAATACTTCATGTTCACGTCTTAACCGCTCCGCCTTCGAATCTGTTCTCACTTTCAAAAACATGTTTTGATCTTTTCCCTCTATTCTGTAAACGTCCACACCGGAGCGGCCAATTTTATTAGGTTCCCATTTGGCGCCGCCCAGCAATCGATCTAGATCTTCCGGGAGGTTGTTTAGCATGATTTCACCTTCTGTTCTTTCCGTATAATTAATGCAATTTTACCATAAGAAACTACATTTTATTTCCAAACTTGAATTAATTTGAATATTTTTACATCTGAAAATAAAATTGTAAACTTTTCTTACCTTTCAACGATTCAATGTCGTTTCCTCTTCTGCCATTTTTTGAATAATTATTGAACATTTGCTCACGCTATAACCATCCATTAATTTTCCATAACTTTGAATGAGAAGGAAGTGACGACTTTCCACATATTTCTTTACACGCAAAACAAAGACCAATACTTCATGACCACTCGGGTGATAAACAATGACAAAGCACCCGTTCGGCGAGGGTAAAGAACAGGAGGAACGCAAAGATGAAACGAGTATGGAAGGGCGTATGTGTCCTTATTGCACTCTGTTTCCTGATCAGCGGCTGTAAAAACAATCAGGGAACAAAACCAGCAAAACCGACAAAACAGAGCCGCGGTTATCCATTGTTCGGTTATGACTATGGCCAAACAAGGCACGTCCCTTTTAAAGAAATTACGAAAGATAACGTGAATCAAATGGGTATCGTCTGGCAAAAAGATTTGACGAAATGGGATGCTTCCGTCCCTAGCGCGCAACAGGACTTTCCTGTTGTGAAGGACGGTGTCATGTACGTTACGACAGCGAGCAACTATGTGTTCGCACTTGATGCCGGAAGCGGCGAGAAAAAGTGGCAATGGAAACCGTCGAAAGAAATCTTGGACCATATCCACAACTCGAAATGGCAATCCAATGTCGCTAGCCGCGGTGTCGCCGTCAACGGCAATGATGTCTATGTGCTGTTGACCGATGAACGGTTGGCAAAATTGGATGCGAAGACTGGGAAATTAAAGAAAATGGTCAATTTCTGGGACTACTATCCGGAATTAAAGCTCGAAAATCGCCAATATCAAACGACCGCGCCGATGTACTATAAAGGTAATGTATATGTCGGATCAAGCGGTGGTGACAACGGTGCGCGCGGCTATGTGCTCGCACTCAAAGCCGACGACTTAAAGCCGGCATGGATTTACTGGACTGTCCCGAAGCGCGGACAAGGTTGGAGCAAAGGGAAGTATACTGGCGGTGGTTCGGTATGGATGCCGATGTCCTTTGATCCAGAAACCGACATGATGTATTTCTCCGTCGGCAATCCAGCACCCGACTTTTACGATAAAGACCGAAAAGGCGCCAACCCTGATACTGACTCGGTCGTTGCTTTAAATGCAAAGACTGGAAAACGAGTATGGGCCGGTGTAGAAGAGAAACACGACATTTGGGACTATGATGCAGCCGCTCCACCTATGATTTTAAAAGCGAAAGTGAAAGGTAAGCAGCGCAAAATCGTCGTTGAAGGAGGCAAGAACGGAAAATGGTACGCCTGGGATGCAAAGACTGGCGACGTTATCTATGACGGGATACCGTTCGTGAAAATTAAGCACTCCGCCGTACCATGGGATAAGAATAAGGCGATCCCACAATGGCCGGGAACTGAAGGCGGTGAAAATTACGCACCAGAAACGTACGATCCGGCAACCAACTACGTGTTGATTCCGGGTACAAACAAGCCATCGATTGCCGTTGCTGCAAAAGATAATGCGATGATCGGGAAAAAGGATAACACGTTCCCGGGCACAGACATCTTACCAAACCCGCCGAACATTAAACCATCCGGCAACGTTTCAGCGATTGATGTGAATACCGGCAAGAAAGTGTATGAAGTGAAAACAGGGCAAGAAAATCGCGGCGGGCTCACAAGTACAGCAAGCGGAATTGCCTTCTACGCTGAACTCGACGGGACGATGAATGCACTTGATATTAAAAAAGGAAAAATCCTCTGGCATATGAAGAGCGGCGGCTCACAAATCAAGATGGCGCCGACCGTATATGAACACAACGGAAAAGAATACGTCACGATCATCGCGGACGGGACGAAAGTGACAACATTCGGCCTTGGCGGCAGCAAGAAACCGCCGAAATCTGCCGGTGAGGGAAGATTCGGACGGAACGAAACCCAGAAACCAAATGCAAGCCCGGCCACGATTTACAAAAACAATTGTGCGTCTTGCCATGGTGCCAATCTGGAAGGCGGCAGCGCTCCGGACTTGCAGCATGTCGGTAAATCGATGTCGAAAGATCAAATATTGAAGCAGATTGAAAATGGCAGCGGCCGCATGCCTGGCGGACTTGTCAAAGGCGCCGATGCCGATGCACTTGCCGAATGGCTCTCGAAGAAAAAGTAAAAAAGGATGGTGATAAACATGCCGAGACAAAAGCAAGCGATCCTGACGGTGCTCGTCCTCGTCTTCGCCCTCCTCTTACAAAGTGGACACAGCGAAGCGTATGTCGGCTCCTATTCAAACAACAACATAAGATTGACGATCAACCGTGTTACACGGTTTGACAATGATCAGAAGATGAAAATCGATTACACCGTCATGGTGAACGGCCCCCAGAGTGCGCAAATGACCAGTGCCGGGGCACCGGTGAAGCATCCGCATATATGGTATGGCCATGCGGAAGTGCGTGGACAATCGGTGGCCTACAAGAAAGTGAATGACCATACGTATCGCGGAACGATCATTGCCCCTATTCACCAGTATCGACCGCAAGGCGCATGGGTCACAATGGTTACGCATTCTTTATTGAATCAACAAGGCAACTGGAAGGTCAGTTTCTTCCTCGAATAATACGATGAAGTGATGATTGGCGAAGCCCGCTGATCATCACTTCTTTTTTCTTGCAAATGAAAAAATCCCAAATTAGAGATTGAAAACATCACGAAGCGGCGAAGACATTATCACCGCCGCTCTGTCTATTCTTTCAAAAACACACAAAATTCACTGGAACTGCTTACGGTTCCTTCTTTTTACTTCTTCTATGAACCAAAATAGAACGGAGGAAAGGGTGGAAAAAATCATAATCAATCCGTACTTATTTAAGATTGTCTGCAACTCTCTAATTGCAATACGTTGTTCCGTGATCGTCTGAAAGAAAAAGACGAAGGTCACCCCAAATAGTAGATGGATTATAAATGAATATATCTTTCGCCTTTTCACATGTTTTGTGACGTATTCAGAAAGAACGGAAACCGGCAAACCGTACAGGACGACCCCGGGCAATGAATATAAAAAAACAAAGAGTGATGCCCCAACACCCGCCAAATAAAGAGCATCCGGCTCATTAAACCTTAATTTTCCAATAATAGCAATAATTACAGATATAACAGCATACAAAATAGCATTAATACTAGCAACCACTAAGGCCGTATTTAATTTTCTTCCGACCATAAAATAAGCTCCCCTTTAAAAGAGTATTTGGGTAAGAGATTGTCACGGAACGATTAAAGTCCATGGCAACTTCCCTACATCTCACCACCGCCTCTAGGACGTGACATCCCGCTTTTGGAAAATAGCAAATGTAATCGCGAGCATAACAATTGCATAGATGGCCAGCACGGTTAAGGAGAATGGAAGGGTTAGTCCTTCAACGAGCGTTTCTTGCTTATCGATAAATTGAGTTAAATCTAGATTCGCAAAAAGTGTGTATTTTGCCCACGGCTTATCGGCGATAAAGAGAAGAATTGTATTTCCGGCCAGCATGACGAGCATCGAAACACCGATTGCGATAGCATTGCTGTAAAAAATAGTAGAAATTAAGAAGGCAAGTACGACAAGTACCGTAAATTCAATCAAGTGCAAGCCTATATTTTCAAAAACGTAGGTTGAGATAAGCTTTTCATAGATGGCATGTCCATTATCAACGAGATATGGCTGGTCAAAACCGCCGAAACCGAACAGCACGCCGCCGATCAGCCAGCTGGCGGCAACAAAACCGATCCATAGCGCAAATGAAAAAATCAGGGTCGTCACGAGTTTGGAGAGAAGGATTTTCCACCTGCTGTATGGCCTGATAAGCAGCATCTTGATCGTCCCTCTGGCAAATTCACTTGAGACAATATCACTGGCGACGATGATGACAAACAAGCCAAGAAGCATTGAGATCCATGACATATTCTTCATAAATTTCCACGTTGTCATTTTCTCCGGCGGGACATTATGTTTTAATGCATATTCCTTTTCCTTAATGTCCCTCTCTTGCATGGCGATAATCTCTTCAGGATCATCGTTTTCCTCCGATTCCTCTAGCTGTTTTTTATCCTCCTTCACCTGCGCGGCAAGCCCTTCTCTCCAATGCTTTTGTTCGGCCGGGTCTATATGCGTTTTCGTATAAATGCCAACACCTAATAGGAGCAGAATTGGAAGAATGATAAAAATCCACGTTCGTGGGCGGTTAACGATTTTAATCCATTCGTTATGAACGAGAGACAAGAATTTCATCGCTTCTTCCTCCCTTACCTGTCATTTCTAAAAACCGTTCTTCAAGGGTTTTCGTTTTCCATTCAATGCCGTATACTGAAATGTCCGCCATCACGAGCATACGGTTCATATCCCTTACATCCTCTTTTACTGCCTTCTCGACGATAAGCTCATTTCCATCCTTTTCAATCACTAGTTCCGGATGGCTGCCTTTTATAAGCTGGAATGCTTTTTGGACATCATCTACTTGAAAATGAACCTTTACTTCTTTCTCATTATCCATAGTGATAACATCATCAATGCGAATCAGTTTTCCGCGTTGAATGATCGCAACCCGGTCACACATGAGCTGCATTTCGGACAAAAGATGGCTTGATACAACGACAGATACCCCTTTATTCGTCAATCGTCGCAAATAGGTTCTCAGGTCATAAATACCCTGCGGGTCAAGGCCGTTTGTCGGTTCATCTAAAATAAGCAAGGACGGCTGATGCAATAGAGCCTGTGCGACCCCTAACCGCTGCCTCATTCCGAGCGAATAGGTCTTCACTTTTTCATGAATCGCGTCTTCAAGCTTAACGAGTGCGACGACTTCATTTATTCGCTCTTTCGTTATATTTGGCGCCATACGGGCATATTGCATTAAATTTTTATACCCTGTTAAGTAATTGTACATTTGCGGGTTTTCGACAATCGCTCCGACATGTTCCATCGCTTTCTCATAATGCTCTTGAATGTTCAGCCCATTAATCTTGATTTCTCCGCTTGTGATGGAAATGAGCCCTACTATCATGCGAATTGTTGTCGTTTTCCCGGCGCCATTTGGCCCAAGAAGCCCAAAAATCTCGCCTTTTTTTACGCGAAAGCTTAAGCCGTCGACCACATTTTTCCCGCCAAGCTGCTTTGTCACTTGTTCCAATTCAAGGGTATATTCACTCATTCGTCTTTCGTTCCCCCTCGCCTATCCTGAGTTTCTATTACCTTACCAGATTTTAAACTCTATTTCTATTAGAAAAGTGGTTAGTGGTTTCCTTTCACTTTTTGGGCAAGTTTCCCTTTTTCGGACATATGCTTGTATGGAAACGGAGGGATACGTTCATGAATTTGTTAACAGCAGTCGTTGTCGCTCTCATTGGTGTCATTGTGTTTTGCGGATTGATCGGTTATGTGCAAACCGGTTACTATTTAAAAAAATGGCTGCGGGAACTGCGCGAGTTGGAGGCATCTGACAGCCGCACTCCCGATTCACGCTGGATTAGAGAGGTTTGCCAGGCATACCGTCATTACCATTTGTCAGGGATTGCGCAATTAAACACACAGGGCTTGATCGAAAAACATTTGTTCCAGGAGCGAATCCCGCTTCTCGGAATCTTTCGCGTTCCGGTCGGAAACATTTCAAAATTTCTGCAGCAGCTTCCTTCTTTTTCAATCATTTTAGGCGTGCTTGGAACGTTCATTGGCTTGACGCTTTCACTTCTTTCCATGCAAGATACATTATTCGGTTTAGGCCATCAGCCTGCATCATCGAACATTACGATCAATACAATCATCGCATCCTTAACAGCTCCTTTTAAAGGGATGAGTACGGCATTTATTACGAGCATTGCCGGGGTGAGCGGAGCGCTTGTCTTGACGTCCATTCAATCCGGCTTTTTATCGCGCGGGGCATCCATCGCCTATCTGCAGGGAAAAGTGATGGCGGACTGTGAAGTGTATCTTGATCATCAATTCAATAGCGCGCTGGCAAAAGAGAAGCCGCAAGATGGGATCGAGCCGTTGCTTGACCGCCTCGTGACGAAAGTGGAAGAAAGCTTTCAAAAGTCGATTGGTGATTTCGGTTCATCGATGATCCAATTTACAGCAGGGTTAAAGAAAGCCATGGAAGACGTCCAGGGGATTTTCGAGATTCAGCGTAAGCATACGGAACGCTTTGCCACTTCTGCTAAAACGCTTGATGACTTTGGCGTTCGTTTTCACGAGACGACGACTAAACTCGGCACGATACAAAAAACCGTAGATGGCAGCATCTCCGCCCTTGCCGCCAACATTTCCTCTTTTGAAAAACAAGTAAAGGCGGCCATTGACCGGCAATCGCAAAGCCAGCAAAAATTTGAACAGCTCATCATGCGCTCGGATAAGCTGCTTGAGTCCGGGCAAAGAAAGTATGAAGAATTAAACCACGTACTTCTTCGGGGCATGCAAGAACAGCTCGAGCATTACCAAACCCAACATGAAGCTTTGGAAAATCGCCTTGCCCAAAAACAGGATGAATGGTATTACCGCTATTCTGAAAAACAGGGCGAGTACGGCCGGGCAGCCGCTGATTTTGCCAGCTCGGTCGGGCAGCTCGAAAAAGGCTTTTATTCGGCGATTGAGCTCATCAAGCGTGACTTCGTTGAACAAATTCGCAATGTCCTGGAGCGCGAACGGCAATACGCGTCCAATCAAACCACTCACGGTGATGAAATGAGAGAAGTCGCCCGCTCGATGGAAAACTTGTATCACGGCCTCTCACGTGACTTAAATAGCAGCAACCGGACGCTTACTGATATGTATCATCTCCTTCAGCGGATCTACCAGACGGCCATGCAAAGCCAGGTCATTTATGAACCACGGGACCGCCATCCGGATCATGAGCTCCTGTCGGCCCAGCCCGTACAAAGAAGGTGATGCATCATGCGCGGACGGAAAAACGTATTTGCAGAAGAAGCTGAACAGGAAATTTATTGGCCGAGTTTCACCGACATGATGTCGATGATGGTCCTCATCATGCTTTTCATTGCCATTTTGGCTTATGTTCAAAGCATTTATAACGCCTATGACCAAACACAAATTAAACAAGAGCTCGGGCAAGTAGCTGATGTAAAGAAACATATTTCGGATGTCATCGAAAAGCAGCTTGAGCAAAACGTTGGCAAAGACAAAGTCGTGCGTGGGCCGAATAATACGATTGCTGTTGAAGGAAACATTTTATTCGACACAGGGAGCGCGGAAATTAGCGAGAATGGAAAAAAGGTGCTTCGCCCGCTTGCCGATGCCCTTGCCAAAATCATCGAGGAAAAAGACTTAAGCCGTTATTTGTATATTATTTTAGTAGAAGGCCATACCGATTCGGTCCCTTATGACAACTGGACATTGTCAAGTAAGCGGGCTGTGGCCGTCGTCAAATATATGATGAAGGCGAATCCGAAACTAAAGAATAAAGACTACGCCCAATATTTAGCGGCAACCGGCTACAGCGAATACAAGCCGATCGCCAGAGGCAACTCGCCGGATGCGCTGCGGAAAAACCGCCGCATTTCCTTCCAGATCATATTGGACGACAACAAATGGCAGAAGAAGCTGAAGGATATTGTGAATCAATGACGATAGATCCTCACTAAGAAGGGGGTCTATTTTTACTTTTCCGATAACAAAGATTTAAAATGTCCCACCGTCTAAAATTCCTTTAAAACGGCACACTAGAAAGTGAGGTGATGACCGTGAAGTTTATTGATCAATTGTATGCGCTTTATAAAAACCATTTGACCGGTGACGAGGAAGACTTGTTCGCGATTATACGGGGAGTTTTTCAAGACCATAGTCGGGAAGACTTCTTAAAGCTTGCCTGTGAACTTAGCGATGAACAGGTCGAGGAAATGGTGACGTTTTACTTCCTCGAACTCTTCCGCCGCAAAATCGAACGTGAAGGGTTAGGGCATAGCGATCTGGATGACAGCGGCGAAGGGCGCCTTCTTCATTAAGTATTGTCTTCCCCGACCCCCTCCACAAGATAAAAACTTCTCGGATGTGGTCCTATTTTTATTCTTTCGATTCAAATTAGAAACGATTGGACAATAAAATACAGATTTCCGACAATAACCAGGTGCCATCGGACAATAAATAGCCTCTGCCGGCCAATAAAAGTAGTTGTTTTTTCTACTTTTTGTCCAAGAAGTAAGGTTTATTGTCTAAAATTGAATACTTATTGTCCAAAATCTAGCACTTATTGTCCGATGGTCAGATTTTTATATGAATTGCACCGATTTATGAGTTTTCTATTTCACCGAACCGACCTCCCTTGCTTCAACCGCCAAGTTCCTACTAACGGGCACCAGGCAAAAAAAAAGCCGCCTTCATTTGAAAGCGGGAGAAAAAGGGTTATATAAAAAGGGGGTATTTATAGTATTCCCGCATTTTCAGTTTTTACACATACTTTTCTATTATTTTTTCTCTAAATGCAGGATCACGAACACTTTTACAGAAAAAGTAGGAAAAAATGAATTCATCGTTTGGAGGGAGCAAGATGTTCAATCGCCTTTTTACTAGACTAGAAGAGATCTACCCGGAGCTGGTCCACTTCCGCCGGGATCTTCATAGGAATCCGGAGCTTTCCTTTCATGAAGTTCGTACACCTAAAAAGATTGCAGACGTTTTAACTGATTTAGGGCTTGATGTACGAACCGGCGTCGGCACAAGAGGAGTTGTAGCCGTATTAAAAGGGGGTAAACCCGGAAAAACGGTAGCCCTTCGTGCGGATTTTGATGCCCTTCCGATTCAGGATGAAAAAGAAGTAGAATACAAGTCCACGGTTCCCGGTGTGATGCATGCATGCGGTCATGACATTCATACGTCCGCTCTTCTCGGCGTTGCCAGAGTATTAAGCGAGGTAAAAGAAGAAATTACAGGAAACGTCGTCTTCATTCACCAGTTTGCCGAAGAAGTCCTCCCCGGAGGAGCGAAGGCGATGATTGAAGATGGCTGTTTAGATGGCGTAGATGTGATTTATGGGGCACATGTCGCATCTGACCAACCCGTCGGTACCATCGGCATAAAAGAAGGCTATATTATGGCCAATGCCGATAGCTTTGAAATTGAGATCTATGGTAAAGGCGGCCACGGGGCCTATCCGCATATGAGCGTTGACCCTCTTATATTAGGAAGCCAGCTTGTGATGAATCTCCAGCAAATTGTCAGCCGCCGGGTTGATCCGCTTAAATCCGCTGTTTTAACGGTCGGCACGTTTCACTCCGGGCAAGCCTTTAATGTCATTCCAGACTCGGCAACCATTAAAGGAACAGTACGTACATTTGAGGAAGATGTCCGCCATTTAATGGAAGAATCCATCAAACAAATAACGGAATCAGTCTCAAGTGGTGCCGGGGCCTCTTCTAAAGTAACCTATCATAGAGGCTATCCTGCTGTTTGGAACCATCCGGAAGAAACGAGGAGAGTGGAGAAAATTGCAACACTTCTCATCGGAGAGGAAAACGTCATCCGGTTGTCCCCTCGGATGGGCGGGGAAGACTTTGCCTATTATTTGCAAAAAGTGCCCGGGACGTTCTTTTATGTCGGCGGCCGCAACCCGGAAATCAACGCGGTCTTCCCGCACCACCATCCAAAGTTTGATGTTGATGAACGCTCTATGCTGACGATCGGCAAACTTTTCATTTCGGCCGTTTTTAATTATCTTTCGGACGGGGCGCTACAACCGGCAAAGAACAAATTGCTTCGCCGTTTTGTTCAGTGAGAAATAGGGTGTTAGATTTTGTCGAAATCGTAAAATAGTTTCTTAAAACAAGAAAAAGCAAAAACCTCCCAAAAATCCATTCGGGAGGCTTTTGCTTAGCCCTCTTTCTTTTCGCCAAGGGCAAATGTGATTTCAGCTTCTGCTACAACTTCACCGTTAACTGTCGCTACACCTTTCCCTTTTCCGATCGGGCCGCGAACGCGCGTCATTTCCACTTCTAAACGAAGCTGGTCGCCAGGTCTGACTTGCTTTTTAAAGCGGCAACTGTCGATACCCGCAAAAAAAGCAAGACGACCGCGGTTTTCTTCCTTTTTTAAAACGGCAACCGCACCTACCTGGGCAAGCGCCTCTACGATAAGAACACCCGGCATTACCGGATAATCAGGAAAATGGCCGTTAAAATATTCTTCATTGGCTGATACATTTTTTATTCCAATCGCTCGTTTTCCTTCTTCTACTTCAAGAATTTGATCAACGAGCAAAAATGGATAACGGTGAGGAATAATCTCTTTAATTTCGTCAATCGTTAACATATTGTCCTCCTGGTACCCTATTTGAACATACTAAGAAACAAGATTTTCATCTTGTTTCTTAGTATATTTCTATTTATCCTTTTTCACAAGGTCGATAATATGCGTCCATGTACTCGGTTTAAACACATCCGTTTTATTCCCGTTGCCAATCACGCCATAGCCAATGATTGTCCCTACCATAAAGCAGACACAAACTAAGACTGCAATTACAAGTAATCGAAGCCAGATCGGAAATACCCTTTTCCTTTTTTTCCCCGGTTTTTCTTTTAACTGCTTTCTCTTTTCTTCGCGAGTGGCCGGCGCCTTTTTAGCCATTTGTTTTAGCTCTTGCCTTGTTCTTGCCTTACTCGGGTCATTTATACTCATCCACATCACCTGTTAACGTAATCCGTTTACAAGCCCCATCATTTGATCTGCCATAGAAATGGAGCGGGCATTGAATTGATACGAACGCTGCATATTGATCAATTCCGTCATTTCGTCCGTACTATTTACGTTTGACATTTCAAGTGCACCTTGTTTCACAATATTACCGCTGTCATTTACGTTTCGTAAAACTTGATTAAGCGGCACATTGGCCGGGCTTTGAAAATTATGTCCAATGCTCAGGAGCATCTGAGGGTGAATGGCCTCAACAAGTGCGAGTTTTCCCCTGCTCGTTTTTACCCCATTCTTTAACGTTACCGAAATATTCCCGTTTTGTCCAATGTTAATTTCTTTATAATCAGCGGGAATGGTTATTGGTCCATTTGTACCGATCACTTGATCCCCGTCAGCATTCACAAGTTCCAGTTCGTTTCGATTGGTTGGATCCGGGCTTAAATAAAAAGCACCATCTCTCGTATATTCGATAGATTCGTTTCCGTTGGCATCCATTTTCCGAATTTGGAAAAGATAAGATGGATGGAGTATGGCGACGTCCAACATTCGTTCCGTTTGTTTAATAGGTCCCATATTCAAGTTTAGCAATGTTGTACCAATTCTTGCGCCGCTGCCAACACGGATTCCATTTGGCGTTAAACGACCCACTTCATTCTTTTGATCGGTTTGATTGTTGATTTGTTCGTATAATAAATCGGAAAATTGAACATCACGGCTTTTAAAACCCGTTGTATTGCTATTTGCAATATTATTGGCGATCGTATCCAGCTTTTGTTGTAGCTGTCCCATTGATACCGCCGCTATGATCATCGATTGATTCATTGCCGATCACCTCCCCTTCGCCGACTTTCCTTTTGCGTCCCGGATCGCTTAATGACGTCTTATTTCACACGTAATTATCCGATCTTCCCAACTTCATTTACGGCCTTATCCATGCTTCGGTCATACGCCTGCAGCACTTTTTGATTCGCTTCAAATGCACGGTATGCCGTCATCATTTCGGTCATCGTCCGGTCCATATCTACATTGGAGCGCTCGATAAATCCCTGCTTCAATTGATAAGCAACATTTCGGTTGCCTATGGCGCTCGCAATCGGTCCGTTGCCCTCTAGCCTGTAAAGTCCGTTGCCTTCTTTCATAAGCTTAAACGGATCATCGATGTACGCGATGTCGATTTGTCCGGATGCCTTTCCTTGATTGATAATTGTGCCGTCTGGTTCTACTTTGAAATTTTCATCCGCCACTTTTATCGGTTTGCCGTTTTTCCCCATAACTTTATAGCCTTCAGCCGTAACAAGAGTCCCTGCTGGATCAACAGTAAAATGGCCGTTTCTCGTCAATCTCAATTGCCCTTCCTCGTTCTGTACGATAAAAAACAACGCTCCCCGCTTGCCTGTTTGCCGATTAACCGGGACTGTTCCTTCTGCTAGCGCAATGTCCGTTTTTAACCCCGTTTCTTTCAAGTCTCCTTGAAGGAACTTTGGGACGGTTTCTTGAAGATATACTCCCGTCGCAAGTTCTCCAATAGGGAAACTTGTCGTTATGTTCCCATCGGGCGTTTGCGAACTGCTCATTTGCTGAAGCAACATTTTAGGAAACGTCCTGAGCGATCCCTGATCCGCCTTAAATCCGGGTGTATTTACATTTGCGATATTGTTGCTCAACATTTCTTGCCGGCGCTGCTCGGCAATCATTCCGGCGGCTGCGTTATAAAACCCTCTCAGCATGAGCGTCTCCCCTTACATATAAGATCTATTCATTATATCGGCAACATATTTTAAAAGTTGATTGAAACTTCAAACAGACGCACAGTACTTGAAAATGTGCGTCTTAGGAAGTCGTTTTATTTCAATTTTCGTTTCGGGAGTTTGTCTATATGCTCAAGCATTAGTCCGGTTCCATTGGCAACAGCTTTCATCGGATCTTCCGCTATAAGTACGGGAACCTTCAGTTCTTGCGCAAAGAGCTGGTCAATCCCATGAAGGAGTGCCCCTCCCCCTGTAATGATAATGCCGCGGTCAATGATGTCTGCCGAGAGTTCAGGCGGTGTCTTTTCGAGAACGCTTTTGGCCGCCTGGACGATTAACATGACAGGCTCCATTAACGCTTCCGTTATTTCTTCTGAATGAATGGTAATGGTACGCGGAAGGCCTGTGACCATATCACGCCCGCGAATTTCCATTTCTTCGTTGCGCGCACCCGGGAATACTGTCGCGACATTCACCTTAATATTCTCTGCTGTTCGTTCGCCTATGAGAAGTTTATATTGTTTTTTGATATAATGAAGGATTTCGCTGTCTAGCTTGTCTCCAGCCATTTTAATAGAAGAGGCGGTGACAATATCGCCCATTGACAATACGGCAATATCTGTCGTTCCGCCGCCAATGTCTACAACCATGTTACCACTTGGCTGGAAGATATCCATACCGGCACCAATTGCCGCTACTTTTGGCTCTTCTTCAAGAAATACTTCCTTACCTCCGCATTTCATCGCAGCTTCCTTAATGGCCTTTTGTTCAACGGATGTAATGTTTGTTGGTGTACAAATTAAAATTCTTGGTTTTGCAAGTAAGCCTTTCACTTTAATTTTATTAATAAAATATTTTAACATTTGTTCGGTCACTTCAAAATCAGCAATCACCCCATCTTTCATCGGCCGGATAGCGACAATATTACCGGGTGTACGCCCAACCATGCGGCGCGCCTCTTCTCCTACTGCAAGCGCTTTTCCTGTATTCGTATCAATCGCTACAACTGCGGGTTCGTCTAACACGATCCCTTTTCCTTTTACATAAATTAAAACGTTGGCCGTTCCTAAATCAATTCCTACATCCCTTGAAAACATTCACTATATCCTCCCTGTTTTGTGAAACCCATTAGCAAAATCAGTAAATTTACGAAGTTGTATCCAATATACCATTTTATCATAATTTTTGTTAAAAAGGGTAAGGATATGTCGAATTTTTTCAGTTGATCTTACTGAACGACCTCTTCTGCACCTTTCTTATACTTTACACGGGTAGCTTCCCCGCCTCTTAAGTGACGGATTGATTTGTGGTACTCCAATATTTCCTTTACATTATTCGCTAAATCGGGATTGATCTCAGGTAATCGTTCCGTCAAGTCTTTATGAACGGTGCTTTTAGAGACACCAAATTCTTTTGCAATCATTCGCACTGTTTTTCTTGTCTCCACGATATACCTTCCTATCTTGATGGTTCGTTCTTTGATGTAATCGTGCACACCACTCGCCTCCCTAAATTGGATGTGAGAGATGCGATTGAGACTTCTATGTTCAAGCTACGCGACCTGTCTTAGATGCAATCTCTTGAAGTAACTATATGTGTCCCGTCCCTTTCTCCCCGCAAGCTTATCTACGTCTTCTCACCGCTCACCCTCAATGAATTGTAGGTTTTGTAACATCTTATTAAGAAAAGCGCGGTTATATGCCAAAATCTCAAGCTGGGACAAGGGAAAACGAAATAAATTGCAATGCCATTTGTTCGAGAGGCGGGAAGGGGAGATGCAAGTAAGCCGGAAACCGCGAAAAGCTGGTTCCATCTTAAATCATAAAAAAGAAGCGAATGTGGGTTTCGCTTCTTTTTCACTCAAATTAATTATGATTTTCGTGTGTCTTCTCACCAGTTGAATCAGACGGTGACTTCGTTTCTTCACCTGAACGCTTTTCGCTGTCTTTAGAAGACTCTGATTCACTGTTTTTGTCTAAATTAGAGTTTTGATTTTGATTGGTAGCTTCTTCTTTCTTTTGATCAGATGCGCTTGCATTTTCAATTTGCTTCGCAATTTGTCCAGCCGTTTGTTCCCATGCTGATTTCGGATCAAAAGCAAATCCATCTTTGCGGATTTCAAAATGTGCATGCACTTTCGATTCTTTGTCATAAAGGTTTTGGCCGGCTTTACCGATGACTTCACCTTGCTTAATATAGTCGCCATCTTTTACGTTAATGGATTCTAGAGAAGAATAGTGAGTGACTAATCCATCAGGATGAGCAACTTCGACGACAAAACCTAAATCCGCATCTTTTTCAGCTTTAATGACATTTCCGCTCATAGCCGCCACTACATCAAACGCTTTTCCACTTCGTGTCACAAGGTCGATTCCACGATTTTGATAGTAGGTATTATGATAGAATACGAGAGCGGCTTCTTTCTTTTCAAGCGATTCGTTCGGGTTGTAAAAGTCTCTTTGAACAACGACATCATCTGGATTGGCTGCAGGCATTTTAAACACTTCTTTTGACACACTGACAGGGATGGTTTTGCCATTTTGGTCAAAAGCGCTGTTTGGCGTTTGTTCCTTCGAATTTTTGGTACCGTTTTGATACCATAAAACCGAAGCGATTACCAATGCCGCAAATGCGAGATAAATAGCTGGATAAACCCAACGCTTCTTCATCAATCTTTCCATTTTCTTTCCTTTAAGCGGAACGGGTTTCTTTTGAGATTGTTTTTCTTCATCTTTCATTTTTTCATCACCTCAGCAACATTTTGAACAGAATTCAGAAAATATATACTTCGGTGAAAAAATTTTTTAAAAATTTATTTTTCGACAAAAGCCATAAGATTATCCATTAAAAATAGAAATAGCGCAAAGTTTTTTTCTTTGCGCTTTCAAGCCTTTACTTTTTCGCCATCGCCCGGATATCGGACGGCGTATAATTGGTGATTGAAACCCCTTTATAATAATAGCTGACAATGTCTTTGTACGTCTTTCCTTCCTTTGCTATTCCATTTGCCCCATATTGACTCATTCCAACCCCATGGCCATATCCTCTCGTTGAAGCAATCACTTTATCGCCCTTTTTTATGAGCGTAAAATCAGCTGAACGTAACTGCAGCTTCTCACGAATTTCCCTGCCAGTAAATTTTTTTCCGTCAATCACGATCTTGCCTATTCGGTTCCCTTCTGTTTTCGCTTCTACCTTACCGACTACCCCATCGTTTTCTATCGTAACGCCCAGCTTTTGTTCAAACGTAGAAAGAGGTATCGCCTCTTGTTGTACATATTTAGGAGAATCAAGATCCCACGGGCTTTTTACGCTTTTTAAATACGGATACGAACTTCCCCAATAATCTTTACTGTTTTCCGTATAGCCATTGCTCGTTGAAAAAAAGCTGGCGGTAATCGGTTCACCTTTATACGTCAAAATTTCCCCTTGAGTCTCTTTCACCGCACGGGCAATCTTTTTCATTTTCCGATCGTAATCTTTCCCCCATTGCTTTTTCAGCTCAGCCTTGCTTTTATAGACTTGATCGGATATAGAGTCCGTTAAAACGGCATGATTGGGAAGGGTCGTGGACGGATGAAGCAACCGTTTTACCACAAAGGTCCGTGCAGTTAGCGCCTGTGCTTTCAATGCTTCCATTTCAAATTCTGCCGGCATTTCTGACGCTACAACGCCTTGAATATAGTCTTCCAGAGGGACTTTTTCCGTCTTCTTTTCCCCGGTTCGATAAACTGCTACAGCAAAGTCAGAGGTTGAATGTTCATGTGACGTAATGGCTTTCAACTTTACTTCTTTCCCTTTTAGTTCGTGTTTTGAAGAAAACGGCAATACGAGCAAGGTTGGAATAAGGAGGATGACAATTGCAAAGATAAGGATGATCCATACGATTGGTCTGACGTTTTTATTCATTCACCCGGCCTCCACATTTAAAGTTCTTTATAATTTATGGAGGTGGACAACCATTTAGAACAAAGTTGCAAGAAGCAACTTTGTTCGGAAGTGAGAGGTGAGATTAGTCGGAATCGGCAAAAAACGATTCACACTATCCACACCGTATATACGAGAACAAAATCCTAAAGAGGCTCTTCTTGTTCTAAATGGCGGGCGGGCCTTGTTAAGTAAAAAAACTCTCCGGCTGGGGCCGGAGAGTTTTTACGCAAGGTTAGACTTCAAGGATACTTTCGATGAATCGTTACCCTCACTGCTATCAAGTTCTTCATTCACACGCTCAACATCAGCGCCTAATGCTACAAGTTTTTCAGTAAAGTTCACATACCCGCGGTCAATATGCTTTAGCTCAGTGACGCGTGTATAGCCTTCTGCAGCAAGTCCGGCTAACACTAAAGCGGCTCCTGCACGAAGGTCGGTTGCTGCAACTTCAGCACCTTGCAATTTAACCGGTCCATTGATGACCGCCGATCGGCCTTCGATTTTAATATCACCGTTCATACGGCGGAATTCTTCAACATGCATAAATCGGTTTTCAAATACTGTTTCTGTAATGACGCTTGTTCCATTTGCGCAAAGAAGGAGTGCCATCATTTGTGATTGAAGATCGGTCGGAAATCCAGGATGCGGCATTGTTTTAATATCTATTGGCTTCAACTCTTTCGGTCCGCGAACGCGAATGCCGCTTTCTTCTTCCACAATTTCAACGCCCATTTCTTCCATTTTTGCAATTAAAGGACGTAAATGTTCTGCAACCGCACCTTCAACTAAAACGTCTCCGCCAGTAATCGCAGCAGCTACCATATACGTACCCGCTTCAATGCGATCTGCGATGACCGTATGTTCGGCACCAGACAGTTCATCCACACCTTCGATGCGAATGGTTCCAGTACCTGCTCCGATTACTTTTCCGCCCATGGCATTAATGTAATTGGCAAGGTCTACAATTTCCGGTTCTTTTGCTACATTTTCCAAAATCGTCGTTCCTTCCGCAAGAGCGGCTGCCATCATAATATTTTCAGTCGCGCCTACACTCGGGAAGTCCAAGTATATTTTCGCTCCTTTAAGTCGATCCTTTACACGAGCCTCAATAAATCCATTTCCAATTTTAACGCTGGCTCCCATCACTTCGAAGCCTTTCAAATGCTGGTCGATTGGACGTGAACCGATCGCACACCCTCCAGGAAGTGCAATACGAGCTAATCCAACACGCGCCAAAAGAGGCCCCATCACAAGGAAAGAAGCACGCATCTTCCGTACATATTCAAACGGCGCTTCTGTTTTTAACTCCCCAGAAGCATCAACATGAATTTTGCCGTTCTCAAATTTCACATCAACATTTAAATAACGTAAAACTTCGTTAATGGTATACACATCAGCAAGGGTTGGCACATCGTAAATCGTGCTAGTGCCTTTACCGGCTAAAATGGATGCTGCGATGACAGGCAGTACGGCATTTTTTGCTCCTTCGACTTTCACAGAGCCTTCTAACCGCCTACCACCACGGACAATGATTTTTTCCAACGATATTCCCCTCCGCGTCCAATTTCTATATTAATATTCAGACGTAATTATTGGTGTTCCTATTGTTACAGTCCTTTTCTTGCCCAAACCTTTATCTCTTAGTGCAATTTGTACATTCATTTTCCTTTTTTTAGTCATAATAACTTCATTCCAGTTTCTAGTATATGCTGAAATCGATACAAACGTTTTTTCATTTAGTTCCTCAATTGGAACCGCGGAAAATGTATGTAATAGTTTTCGGGCTTGACTCTGTAGACCAACGTTCATTTTATCATTGAACATACCGGTTACACAAGTGAAAACAGGCATAGGTTTTGAAAAAATGGTGTCCATTTGTTTGTCAAAAACCCCCTTAAATTCATTCCACTTTTTATTCTGCCAGCCTTTGCCTTTGGCCGCATAAATAAGATACGTCTCTAACTTTCCTTTATGGGGGTATTGGACTAACGTTAACCGTTCCGTCACACCTTCCACGTTGTTCCTTCGGGTTCCAGTCACTTCCCAATGAGGGCGCTTGGAGTCAAGGCTTTCCCAATTAAAACCGGGAGTTGTCCGCATTAATTGTCCGACCATTTTTTCATACCCTTTAAAATCCGAGATTAAACCTAATGTCCCTTTTGTATATAACGACCATTTCGCAACCTTAATTTGATTGGCTTCCATTGCATTTACAATATCCGTCAATTGACTGGAACCAACTTTTGATTTTGCATTTACGCCAAAACTACTTGCCAGAACAAAAATCAAGATAAAAAACAATACACATTTTTTCATATCCCCAACACGTCCTCTCTAGTTCTCATTCTTGCCAGAGAGAAACGTGCTATTCGTGGAAGTTGTAGTCAATTTCCGACATAAACAAACGCTTAAGCTTCTTATGATGCTATCTTATTTCATTCTAATAACAAAAAGGTTACAAAACGGTTACATTAAACGACAGATTTTATCATTTGAATAAATAGCGCAATTGGGTCGAATAATCCAAATACGTCAGAAAAAAGTTGCTGACAAGAGCGGAAAGCCCTATCGTCAATAAAATCATTAATATCCGTGCTTGAATCACTTTTCCTTTTTTAATAAGCGGATCGAAGCGAATTGCCTGAATGGCCCACCAGGAAACGACTAAAAATAATAAATGTACGAGCAAACGCAATAGCGCCTGCTGCCCAACATCGTCCATCATTTATTTCCCTCCATGTATGTTGTAATGTCACTTATTTTACCACATTAGAAAAAAAGTTTTTTCCGTCGAGTCCAGATCGATCGCGACGCACA
>NZ_JBBHZM010000049.1:0-19831 GCF_049843615.1 Fictibacillus sp. Mic-4
CATGTATCTTTTAGTGATTTTAAGCTTGCTTTTTTTTCCCGTATGTTATCGATTAATTCAAATAGGTCTTGTGTGCTACGAGTAATTCGAGTTAAGTCTGTAACATAAATGATGTCATCTTCCTGTAGATCCTCTAACATTTTTTGAAGTTGCTCGCAATCCTTTGTTGCTCCAGAAACTTTTTCTTCGTATATAATATCCATTCCAATTTCATTTAGCTGCTCAAATTGCCTTGAAGGATTTTGGCTGGTCGAACTAACACGTATATAACCGATTTTCCGCAAAATATCACCTCGTTTTTGAGACAAGTCTTATGAGACGCTCTTAACTATGATTTTATCAGTCTACTACACTTGTATCAATAGACATCCATGCCGCCGGGGCGGCACCAGCAGAAGGATGAAAATCGACTGATGTCGAAGTATAGAGTACGGCTGGCGAAGGGAGGTCGCTGCTCTATGTCCAGGAATATTTAAAAGTTTAGCTGAAGCACCTGTTGAAAGGATGAGAGACTCTGTTACAATTTCTGCTTTTCCGTTTACTTGTAAGGTATACGGTTTTTTCGAAAAATCAACGTTAGTTACCCATCCTCTTTTAAACTCAGCTCCAAAACGTTCTGCTTGTTTTCTCATATTATCCATGAGTTCTGGTCCCATAATGCCATTAATAAAACCAGGAAAGTTTTCAACTTCAGTTGTTAGTGTTAATTGGCCGCCTGGTTGATCTCCTTCTATAACAATTGGTTTCATATTTGCTCTTGCTAAATAAATAGCAGCTGTTAAACCTGCAGGACCCGTTCCTAAAATAACGACTTTTTCCACGATTATATCCTCCACTGATTTTAATATTTTACGATTATCTTATCCCATCTTTTCTTTATTTACCCAAGGAGTAAAATAAAACTAAAAGGTAGGAAGAGTTACTACACTAGCAATTCCATAACAATTAACCTAGTTCTCTAAACAGACCTTTATTACATATATATATTACTAGTGGATAACCAAAGAAAATAAAAAGATTGGTATGTAATGATATCCCTGTGTAAAATCTAGCCCCATAATAAGGAATAAATAAAAGGAAGTACGCCCCACATTGAGCATAAACTCCCTAATTAACAGATAGTGAGCCGTTAATCCAATATCACAATCCACCTCTGACTCGCAAGCTAGCTCCTTAATCTTTGTATAATGAATAACACTAACCGGGATCCATATTAGAGGTAAAGCAATTGCTGCCAATACATTAAAAATAATCAATGTTGAAAAACTCGGGAAAAATAAAAAAATAGTCATGACGGTCGCTAATATAGCACCTACATACGTTACCTTCATTCTACTTTTTACAAGTCGTGGACGGCTTATGAAAACAAGTGTTAAGATTCCTGTAATTGCAAATAATGTGTTTAACCATCCAACAATCGTTTCCTTCTGAACATATTGAAATAAGAGAATGCTGGATGCGAGTTGAATTATACTTTGAAAGAAACCAAAAGCCACTATAGAAACGAGAACAGCTTTATACTCCTTCCATATATCTTTATACCGTAAGGATGAAATATTGAAGTTGCTTTTATATTTTGGTGTAAATAAACTTATAATCACTTGAATAATCAACATAACAAATATTAATCGAAATGTTTCATTATAATCATAATAAAGAATTAAATAAGAAAATATTAATGGTGTTAAGACTGCGGTGATCCGGTTCATACCTTGCTCCATCCCCATAAAAAGTTGCCTATTTTCAGGGTTGGTTAATAATATTGAATAAAGATTAAATCCAGAATAATACAATCCTACAGCTGTACCATATAAAGTACCTAAAATGATAATATATCCTATTACATTCTCTTCTTTACTTATGAGTAATCCGAACACCGCTAGTAGAAAGGAAGAAGATAAAACAAACGTCATTCGACTATTCATCCACCTCATCGTATATGCCCCTATCATTGTTCCTATGAACACAGATACAAAAACCGAGGCATTGTATACTCCTATAGTAGAAAGACTTGCTCCTTGATTCCATAAAAAAATGTTTATATATAAGTTTGAAAAAGCTAACACACCTGAGAAGACGGTATTCATAAATAAAACAATAAAAATAGGATTTTTCATTATCAATTCACTCATTTCACGACTATTTTGTGTTATCTTCATGTCCGTTTTCTTTATTTTTCATGAATGTGTATACAAAATAGCCTCCACCAACAAAAATAACTACCCAAAAAATGGTCATAATTAATCCACCCATACCATAAAACATTATATTCTCCATTGTATTTTCCACTTGTATTCACCACCAAAAGAGTTGCTGAAGGCAACTCCAAAGTTATTTTATTCTCTTTTTTGCGCCACAAACTGAATAACATGTGACAAACCATTATGAAGTTCTCCTTCATTCCTTACAACCTCGCCCATAAAAAAGTGAACAATCCGCCAATCAAAAAAAACGCTTAAAAACTCTTCTGGTTTATAAAGTAGTTCTACGTTTTGTGGTCCTCCACTTTTGTATGGTAGCTGATAAACCGAATACACCTCTGAAATAAAATAACCACCTGGTTTAACTGCATCTTTAACACCTTCAAGTGTTTTTGTACGTAATGCCTCTGGAAAGTGACCAAAAATACAAATCAATTCATCCCACTGCTCTTTATCCCAGTTAGCTTCATTTAAGTCTACAAGCTTTGTTTGAACTGTTACATTTCTATCCTTGGCAAGCTTTTCTGTTTTAGCCAGTCCGGATTGCGCATAATCCCATGCAGTTACATTCATTCCTTGTTGCGCCAAGTAGACTGCATTTCTACCTTCTCCTTCAGCAATAGCCAATGCATCTCCTGATAGGTTTAATTTTTTATGGACATCCGCAAGAAATACGTTTGGATTAGTTCCATAAACATAATTCTCATTTTTAAATCGATCATTCCAGGAATTCATAGCTTGTTCTCCTTTGATTTAATTTTTTAGTCAATACTTTTTATTAATTGCTCCATCATTTCCTTATCCATCGGTCCGACAATTTTCTTTCGAACAATCCCCTGCGAATCAATTATATAACTTGTTGGGATCGTAAAAGCTTGATATGTTTCTCCTGTATCGCCTTTAGTATCAAGCAGTATTGGAAAAGTTAATCCATAATCTTTTACAAATTTTCCAATATCATTTGTGTTCTTTTCTGCAGTAGTTAAATTAACTGCTAAAATTTCTACATTTTCATTTTGTTGATCTAGATAAAATTCTTGCATATGAGGCATTTCAGCTTTACAAGGAGGACACCAAGTAGCCCAAAAATTTAAAATGACTTTCTTTCCTTTATAGTCAGACAGTTTTACTTCTCTTCCTTCTAAAGTCTGGAGTTGAAATTCAGGTGCCAAATTTCCTTCTTTTATTCCACTAATTAAATCATTATTTTCTATTCGATTGTTAAGGGAGGTTTCATCCATATTGTCTTTTTCTGAAAATGCATAGTCATATACTCCCCAACCTAAAAGACCAATCAAACCTACTAAGACGAGTATTTGTTTGTTCATAATCCCACTCCTTCAAAAATCGTGAATGTAGAGAGATAAGCACTGATCTTTTCCATTTGACCAGTGAATAATAACAATCCCATTATGATAAGGATTACTCCATTAACTAACGAAAGCTTTGGTAAAACCTTATTGATTCTTTTAATCACATTTAAAGAGTATGTCACAAGAAAAGATAACATGAGAAAAGGAATGCCTAGACCTAAGGCGTATATCCATAATAAAAACATGCCAGAATAAATCGTTTCAGTTGAACTAGCCAGTAATAAAATGGACGATAAAGCAAGTCCTACACAAGGTGTCCATCCTGATCCAAATGCTAAACCAAGGATAAATGATTTTAGAGAACTAGCTTTGGACTTCCTATTATAATCAAACCGTTTTTCAGTCATTAAAAACTTTATTTTAAACACACCAAGCATCTGTAACCCAAAAATAATGATGAGGAATCCCCCTATCATTTGAATTAATTTCTTATTATCTAAAAATATTTGTCCTACAACACTTGCTGAAGCTCCTAGTAACACAAATACAATACTAAATCCAAAGATAAAACTTATTGAACGAGAAAACAGGACACTCTTCTGGGTATTTACTTTTCCATCTTTTACTGAACCATCGGTTAAATGAGCAACATATGCAGGAATTAATGGAAACACACAAGGTGAAAAAAATGAAAGTACCCCTGCAGTTAATGCAAAAAATATTGTGATATTTTCCAATTCTTACCCACCTATCTTTCTACTGTAGTTTTCTATCCCAAAGGTAAAGAGACAAGATTATTAATCCTACAAAAAACCACTGCTCCATCGAGAAAATAAAAATCGTATTTTCATTGATTAGAACCAATGAGAGTATTATTTTGTAGAATGAAAATAAGACGATGACAGAAAAAAATGATTTATATGAGGATAGAATTTTTTGAACTAGAATGAGTATCAAATTAGTCAACGAATAAATGCCAAAAAGAACATGATAAATGAAATTATCCTCTACAAAGGTGGCGGATAAAAAGTGATAGACAGACAGCACTGAAAAACTAAATAGTAAGCCGTATTTCAAAGTAACTAGCATTGAAATATCTAATTTCCTTGCTTTATAAATAAAGTAGTAGATTGAAAAAATAATAGCTAAAATTAAGCCACTTCTTCCTCCTGTAAAATACAACAACGACAAAGGACTTTTTATTACTAATGAAGGTTCCGTAAGAAGTAAGCTACCTTTCCAAATAAAAAAGCCTAAAAACACGCTATTAGTTAATAAGTCAAATACTGCCTTATTATGTTCCCTATTCGGTAAGCGTAGGAGCAATACTTTTATAAAAACTATTCCAAATAGAATTGCCACTCCAAGAAGAAACCATTTAAGGAGAATCGTAAATGAACCGATTTGAATGATATCCATGGGTACCTCCAAAAAAATTGCTTGATGTTTACACAAAAAGGGGCTGTTTAGCCCCTCTTCTTAAAAGATTCTTTGAAACAAGACGATGACTCCTACCAGGAGCCAGACTAAAATCCCTGGTCATATGGGTGGGAAAAATGACCGTGATTTTTTGTTAGGAATTCCTCAACTACCTTTGCCACAGTTGTTATGATCTTTATTCATATTATCAGCCTACTCCATTACTTATTTTATAATTTCTCCCTGCCATTCTTGAATACCGCCACTTACACTTACAACATTACCATAACCATAGTCTTTTAAAATGTTTGCAGCTTGAAGACTTCGTTTCCCACTTCTGCACAATAGAACGATTTCCGCATCTTTAGAAAGACCTTTATAATCGGATTTTAATGTGCTTAGTGGAATGTTTTTCATCCCTTTAATATGACCTGCTTCATATTCATGGGGTTCACGCACATCAACAAAGATTATGTTACTTGATTTGGGATCCTGTAATTTTTGCTCCAACTCATTAATTGAAATTGTTTTAATGCTATTATTTTCAAACTGGGTATAGCCAAAATATAATACTAAAATGACAAGGGGTAGATATAATGCTATTGTTTTAATCTTCAAGGAAACTCCTGCTTTCAGATGTACTTATAGTGTAAGGACAATAAATTGCCCGCCACCCAATATGGTCTTGGTATAATCAATTTTGACATTATTAAAATATGGTTTACTTGTTTCATGTACTAAAAAACTTATGCCATCTTGTTCAATAATCTCATCATTTTCTAAAGCTGACTCTTCCAGAGCCAGACGAAGCTGAGGTCCCCCTCAACCAATGCCCATTGCAAGACGAATAAATGGTTTTTTTACATCTTTAACTTCTTGTTTTATTTTTGATATCGCAGCATCTGTAATTTTAATCAACGTTATTCCTCCTCAATATTTAAAAATGTACAAACAAATCCGCTGAAACTGCCTCATTTAAAACCCATTTAATGGGGACTTGCTCAGCTGGGTACTTAAATTGCGTATGGTCCTTTATATCTAAGTCCACCACATAAAATTTAACGCCAGATTCAACAGCTATCTCAAGTAAATCGTTAATTGAAGGTGCGTTAAAATCAGCTAGAGCATTAGACAAGTATTCAATTCCATCCGATGGAATAGGAATGTATTTTTGATCTAAAATGTTTACTCCTTTTCGTGAGAAGGCTAAGATCACATCAGCCCCGGATGAAGCAGCTCCAACAGCAACATTTAAAGGTGGGTAAGCAGACTCTAATTCATCATGAAGTGCTAAAACGACAACTTTTTTCGTATTCATGTTTAGTCCCCCTCTTAAAAACTTAAAACAGCATCAGCTTGGTAGGCTGTTTCTAAAAAGGTAACAACGCCCGCGAGTTCTGCCCCTTCTATTAATTCCAAACCATCAGCAATTAACACATTCATTTGACAACCATACAATTTAATTCCCGCATTTAAAGCCAAGTTAAAAAGTAAGGATAGATCTACTCCATGTGTTCTCGTCATTCTTTTTAAATAACGTTTATCTAAAACACGCGCTCCATCAAGATCAAAAAATATGGCGACTTCATTTTTTTGTTCAACTATTTCGATTGATTTCTTCAACACATAGGGAACATTTGAGCTTAACGATACAAAATAAACAAATTTCTTGTTCGTCATTATAACCCCTTCTTTCAAACCTACTATGAATACACTTTATTTTCCCCTGTTTTTACAAAATATCTAACCAAATCTTAACGGCAGTAGCTCCAATTAATAACGCTAAAATGACTTGCAACACTTTGGTATTTACTTTTTTTCCAGCCATTGCACCCAATGGGGAAGCAATTAAACTTGCAACGATCATAATAAAAGCTGGGAAGTAGTCAATTTGTCCGGTCGTAATTTTACCTACTGTCGCTCCGATTGATGAAATAAACGTAATCGCTAGAGAAGAAGCGATCGTCATTCTTGTTGGAATTTTTAATACCACTAACATGATTGGCACTAATAAAAAGGCTCCTGCTGCTCCAACGATCCCAGCCCCCACCCCTACAATAAGGGCTAATAGTGCTGCAAGCCATTTGTTAAATTTCACCTGATCTAATGGAATGTCGTCTATTCCCTTTTTCGGAATAAACATCATCACTGCTGCAATTAAGGCTAATATCCCATAAATTAAATTAATGCCTCCTTCAGACATTAACTTTGATCCAAATCCTCCAACAAAACTACCCACTAAAATACTAGCACCCATATACATAATTAACGTTTTATTTAAATATCCACCTTTTCGGTAAGCCCAAACTCCACCAATAGTTGCAAAGAATACTTGAATCGCACTTATGCCTGAAACTTCATGTGCAGTAAATGCTGCTAAGCCAAATAACGGTGGAATATATAATAACATTGGGTAATTAATAATAGACCCGCCGATTCCTAACATTCCTGAAACATATGATCCAATAAATCCTATTAAGAAAATCGTAATGATGAATCCAAAATCCATGGTGTTACCTCCTTTTGAAAAAAGGGAACCCTACATAGGCTCCCCTTATTTTTTAACCTTTTTTAATCCAAAATTTAAATACATCATTTTCTTCTTCATGCTTAATTAGTTCATGACCACCAGATTTTGCCCAAGCTGTTAGGTCGTTTTTAGCACCTTTATCAGTAGCATGAATTTCTAGAATTTCACCTGATGCTAATTCATTGATTGCCTTTTTTGTTTTTACAATTGGCATTGGACATGCTAATCCTTTTGCGTCTAATACTTTAGTTGCTTCCATTTCGTTATTCCTCCTAAAATAAGTTTTTATCGAACCGCACAACGGTTTGGTCCAATTTCCATTTCACGTTGTTTTTCATCATCTGGGTTAATTTTCCCCATGTTAGTTTCACGAATTTCTTGATACGCATTTGGTTGTGGTGGTAGGTTTTCTGTTACTAATTTTCTGAATTCATTTTCGTCCTCGATGTTTAGACCATGATTTTTTGCAAATAGTGTCCCTAATTTTTCTGATACACTACCATCGTCATTCAATTCATCAATGATCATAAAGTGCGCTGGTAGAACAACTAGTTCTTCTGAAAGCTCTCTGTAACGGATGTACAAACTTTCTCTTAAATCTGCTACCCAGTCTTCTGCCATCCCAGCTAAGTCTGGTCTGCCGATTGAATCGATGAATAGGATATCACCTGATAATAAGAACTGAGAATCCACAACAAACGATGTAGAACCAATTGTGTGACCTGGAGAATACAGGGCATGAATATCGATGGCAGTATTTCCGATTGTTACCACATTTCCATCTTCTAAAGGCTTATACTCAAATGTGACTTCTGTTGCATCCTTTGGTGGTAACCAATACGTAGCACCTGTTCTCTCAGCAATGACTCTTCCACCAGAAATGTGGTCAGCATGAAGATGCGTATCAAATACATGCGTAATTTTTGCACCAATTTCTTTTGCAAAATCAAGATAAATATCAGTCATACGAGTTGCATCGATGATAGCTGCTTCCCCATTTGAGACGACCATGTAAGATAGGCAGCCCTTACCGATACGAACGAACTGATACACTTCACCTCCATCGTTTAAGTCCCCGACCTTCACAGGCTCTAAGTACTCACTCCACGCTTTCATCCCACCTTGCAGGTAAGAAGCCGTTAATCCTTGTTCTGATAACATCTCTGCCACCATTAATGAAGATCCTTCTTTTGCACAAACGACTAAAACTTCTTGATTAGCCGGGATTTTATCTAAGATTCCTTCCACTCCATCCAGTAACTCGAAATACGGAATATTATAATAGTCGAAGTTTTCTCCTTCAATTTTCCAATCTTGAAAGTCACTTTCATTACGAACGTCTAGAATAAATAATGGTTCTTTATTAAATACTTTTTTTGTTACTTCTTTTGAAGTCATAGCCTTTACAGTCATATCATTTTACCCCCTATGGTATATTTAAATTCAAAAAAATAATTAATTTTTATTAAAACGTAAGAGTTACATCTGCATCTTTTGCAAATTCTAAAAAGGTTACAGCTCCACCCACTTCAATTCCATCCACAAATGCTTCCTTTTCTAATCCCATCACATCCATTGTCATTTGGCAACCAATGAATTTGACACCCATTTCTTGTGCCATTGCCACTAACTCAGGTATAGCTGGTACGTTTGCTTTTGCAAACCCTTCAGCAAAATGCTCTTTCCCCTCTGGCATTGGTAGTTGTGTGTATGCCTCTTTATGAATTAAGTTTAATCCTTCAAATGTAAAGAATATGGCAACTTCCTGATCAGATGCTGCTGCAGCTGTTGCGATATTAAAAACTTTATATGCATCAAATAATCCACCATTACTTGCTATAATTGCTACTTTACTCATTCTTAATTCCTCCTAGTTTCTTAATGCTAGCATTATATTATTTGGATCATAACCAACAACCCACTTGCCATTTACCTCTGTTTGAGGCACACCCAGTTGTCCGGTCTTTGCGACTAGTTGGTTCATAATCTCTGGGTTTTCTTCAACATTTACCTCTTTAAAAGGTATAGTTTGATCTGCCAAAAAGTTCTTTAGCATAACACAATACGGACAGCGTGTGGTTGTGTATACCGTTACTGTGCTCATATCAAATTTCCCCTCCCTCTATAAATGTTGATACATCAACGGTTTGACCCGTTGGTAGGGTGTCAAAAAAATATTTTTCGACACGGACCCTAACTTTATTTTCATAATATGTGAAACTATTCCAATAAATAGGTACGCTACGCGGTCACTACTGGATAATGATGGAAAGTAGTGATAGGGAATTATACGATGCACAATGGATCTCTGCGTAGCTTATGATGACGTACCCTCCCATGTCTCTGGGCATCTATGTGCCTACATTCCTTCGTTCGGTCTAGTCATAAGGCAGAGGCTAGCGAAGCTCCTATAGGGACTCTAGGTCGAATGGTGAAAATAATGCCAGCTTCTCCGTGTCATCCTGTTGTCTAGGTCTAGTTAAGGGGCTGTAGGGATTTAAGCTGCCTCTAAGAGACTTGGAATATCCCTCATCATTCGCTGTGCGTCAAACGCTTTGTGCTTAGTGCTAATTCCATGTAATACTTTTAACAGTTTACCGCATAGAACCACGATGGATTGTTTCTTGCGTAAAGGATTAACCTGACGGTTCGTGTAATACTCATGTAGCTTTCTAAAAGCTTCATTGTGGCGGATCATCGGCATCATGACTCGGAACAGGAGAGCGCGTAGCTTTCTTCTACCCCGTTTAGAGATTCGTTTTTGCCCTTTGTGCATACCAGAGGAATTTTCACGTAACGTTAATCCCGCGAGTTTGATTAGTTGGCGTGGATCTTCGTAGTGTGAAAAACTTCCGATTTCAGCTAATAGGTCAACGATTGTCGTATCTCCAAGCCCTGGTACCGTTGACAGCCATTCGTATTCTACTGACATTTTTACAAGCTCAACTAAGCGCTCCGTAATACCCTCAATATCTTTTTCTAGCTGGTGGTAACGGCGGACAAGTGTGGCTATTTCAATACGGGCCATCTCACATCCTTCCGTTACTCCGATAGAGCTAGCTGCGACTTCGATAAGGCGCACTGCTTTTGGTCTTTGGGGGGATTTTAGTCCCTCGACCTTTCGATAAAGGGATAACACTTCATCCGGGTGTTTCTGGTGAAGATCACTTGGAAATGGAGTGCATTCAAGTGCGGCCATAGCCATTTTTCCGAATGACGGAAATACTTGAACGAACTCTGGAAAATAGCGATCTAACCAGCGAATTATCATGTTTTTGACGGCTCCTAGCTCCTCAGTCAATTTACTACGGAATGTAGAACCAGCACGAAGTTCAGCTTCCATCCCTTTGAGGATTCGCGGATAACTAAAGCGTCCATCCTTTACAAGACGAGCGATTACCAGTGCATCTTTACGGTCATGTTTGGTTGGCAGATTGTCATCCAACTCTTTTGACCGTTTGACATGCATCGGATTCGTCATGACTAAGGAAATGCCTCGTTCTTCAAGGAAATAGGCTAAATTTAGCCAGTAATGGCCAGTAGGTTCAATCCCGACAATGACTTCTGTCTTTTCGCTTTCTTTCATTTCAGTCAAAATACGTTGATATAAATACTCAAAGCCGTTATTAGATTGATAAACTGAGAAAGACTTTTGGAGCACCCGGCCACGATTGTCTACAAAGCAAGCGTAATGTGTCCGCTTTGCGATATCGATCCCTACAACGAGTGTTTTTTCGGTGACTTGATTAATTTTCTGATTTTGTTTAAAATCCATTATGGAGTCCTCCTTGGTTAACAAATTAGGGGTCAATTCATCGACGATTTGACACCCCGCATCATACCAAGAGGGCTCTTTTTGTTCAAGTCCCCGAAAATCCTTCTAACAGGAATGCTCCTTATTTATTTAAACTATTGGTTTTGCCTGACCAAGCACTCATCCCTGGCACAACATTAATCACATTTGCAAAACCTTTTTCAGCTAATTTTTGAGCTGCGAGATCACTACGGTTTCCAGTTCGACACACCACATAAATCTCATCAGCTGTATTAAGCTCTGAAAGACGATCCTCTAACTCTCCTAACGGAATAGAGATGGCGTTTGGAATATGGTTGAATGCGTACTCCGCTGCTTCTCTAACATCGAGAACAACAATATTCTCGTTAACATCTAGTTTTTTCTCCAACTCTTCATTGCTTGTGATGTTAGGATGTTTTCTTTCAATTGTTCCATCATTGGAAGATTTTCTAAGGTAATGCTTTAACACATCTCCTTGTTCAATTGTGCCTAGATACTGATGTCCAGCGCTTTTTGCCCATGCTTCAAGGTCAGCTTTTGACCCTTTATCTGTTGCTTGAACCTCTAAGACTTGACCAGATTGTAACTCATTCATTGCCTTTTTTGTTTTGACGATAGGCATTGGGCAAGCTAGGCCCTTTGCATCTAATAAAAGATCTGTTTTTAATGAATTCATAATATAAAAACCTCCTGTTTATTACCCTTACGAGTATATTGACTTCTAAAAAAAATCACCTTATTTTGTTTCGCCTTCCCACGCAAGCATTCCGCCTGTCATGTTGGTTACCTTAAACCCATGACTTTCAAGAAATTGACAGGCGCGACCACTACGTGCACCAGAACGACAAACCATGATATAGTCTTGAGACTTATCTAATTCATGCATACGGAATTCTAATAACCCTAGTGGAATGTGGATCGCTCCTGGGATTTTCCCAGTTTCAACTTCATCCACTTCACGAACATCAATCAAGTTTAATGGTTGACCTTCTACTAACGATGTTTCCACTTCTTTTGCTGTTAGTTGTTTCATTTTCTCTCCTCCTTTTTATCTCCAGGCACTCATACCACCTTTTACATTTGTCACGTTCGTAAATCCTAATTTTTTTAATATTTTAGTAGCATTTTGACTTCTCATTCCACTTTGACAAATAACAACTACTTCTTTGTCTTTTGATAGTTCCTTCTCCGCTTTTTGCGCAAGTTGTTGGAGTGGGAGATTTTTAAATCCTTTAATGTTTCTTCCCTTAAACTCCCCAGGAGTACGTACATCAACAAATTGTTTATTCCTATCTTTTAATTCATTCTTTAAATCTGTTGTTGAAATCTGTCTAACACCTTTAGCCGGGATGATTCGTTTAATGATAAATAACAGAAAGAGTCCAATGATTAAATAATTTAGATATTCCAAACTTACTCCCTCCTTTTATGTAGGGGATAATCCCCCTAACGTGTTTAGATAAATAGGTTTACATTTCCATCTTCTGCATCAGCTAAATATGCAGCTACACCTGCATACTCGATATTATCTAAAAGTTCTTCTTTTTGAAGTCCTAATAAATCCATTGTCATCGTACAAGCAACGAGCTTAACATCTTGTTCTTTTGCCATTTCAATTAAGTCTGAAAGTGGCATTGCATTATGCTTTTTCATTACATCTTTAATCATTTTAGGACCGAAACCTGCAAAGTGCATTTTTGACAGACCCATTTTTTCAGCACCTCTTGGCATCATTTTGCCAAACATCTTTTCCATGAAACCTTTTTTCACTTCAATATCTTCATCCTTACGTAGAGCATTTAATCCCCAAAATGTGTGGAAAATAGTTACTTCATGATCATAGGCAGCTGCCCCGTTTGCAATAATATAAGCAGCCATTGCTTTATCATAATCACCACTAAATAATACGATTGTTGTTTTTTTTGTTTCTGTCATGTTTGTTCCTCCTCTTGTTGTTTACCCATTAGGGTATTTTTCTGTATAAAAAATTTTCCTTTTACCTTTACCCCTATGGGTATAATATTATTAAAAATAAAAGAGAGTGTCAACCCCTTTATTTCTATCTACTTCTTACAAGCAGATTGACAGCTTCTTTTAATAGTTCTTCTGTATTTTTCTCACCAATTTCTTCGGCGTTACGAACACATTCCACTAAATTTGAACTGACGACAACTCCAATCGTCCGATCAATCGCTGTTCTTGCTGCAGACAACTGAGTAATAACATCTTTGCAGTCTTTATTTTCTTCCATCATTCTCAAAATTCCTCTAAGTTGTCCTTCAATGCGCTTTACTCTGTTTTTCATTTGGTCGTTGTATTCCATCTGTTTTCCCCCTTAACAATAACTTTCTTTATTTAATTGATTTTCCTTTAATACTGTTTGTGTTTGATTTGTAATTAAATAGCCAACGACCTTAAAATCTCTTTTGCGTAAGAAACGAATCGCTAGATTCCTTTCAAGGCGGTTTGATGCCACTACAATCAAGTCACTTTTTGGGATTTCTGAATAAAACCTATTAAGGTATGCCACTGGAACATTGATGGCTCTTTCTATTGGGCTGTTATGAGACTCAATATAATCTCTTACATCTACGACTATTGATGTTCCCATATCAACGTGATTAGTTATATTTTCAACCCTAAAAACGGGAAAATGTCTTTTAAAAAGAGCAACAATAATGGCACTCATTATTATAGCAACTATCATATGCTGTCTCCTTTACTAATAAAAAAAGGAATGTCTTACAACGTTTATATTATACCCATTAGGGTATATTGTCAATACCTTTAAATTTATTTCTTTTTAACTTTGTAAGAATAATTTTGATTTATCAGATACCCTTCTTTTATTTGTGGATATATACCATTGATAACAAAAAATGAAGATTAGAAATATATCGATCACATCTCCACCATAATACATTAGCACTCCACCCATCTCGGCTTGGGAAATTGGTACACTCTTTGGGGGATGGGCATAAATATACTTTGATAGAATACCGTGGATGCCTGAGGCGATTATTAAAACAATAGAACGATAGAGGAAACTTGTTCTATGGGCAACTGGATCAATATAGATCATGGATACTGTAAAAAGGTATCCTGCTATGAATACATGAACGTGTATAAAGACATAAAGATATAAATTCCCGTGCATTTGTGCGTATAAGTCCGTTGTATAGAGTACCCATAGTCCTCCAATATTTAGAAGCGATGCGATAAAAGGATCACTTACAATGCGGACCGGGTAACTTTTTAATATCTGTGTAAACCGTCGTGCTAATTTCACAGACAGAGTTCTTAAAAAAAGCGTCATCGGTGCAGAAAGCGCAATAAGTAGAGGTCCTAACATCCCAAGAAATAAATGACCTAGCATGTGTATTTTAAGATCCATATGGGCTTGTTCAGCTACCGGTCCCACTACAGCAAGTGCTACAAACAGAACCCCTAAAAGCCAAGATAACGTTCGGTATGGCGACCATTTTTTATGCTTTCGATTGGATAAAACAACTCCCATTATATAAAGAATAATCATTAACACAAATACCAAAATGAAGAAATAATCTAAATAACTATAACCGGAACTATCAATGTGATTGTGATCCACTAAGAATTTCCTCCCCTTGGGATAATTGCTTTCTTGTGCGAAATACGAGAATCACCCCAACAATAATGAGTGCTACAGCAACTAAATTCCACACTAAGTCGTAAGGAAGTATTTCTACATTGTAACGAATCTGATGTATTCTCATGAACTTGTGTTGGATGATACCATCATACAAATTAAAGCCTCCAGCCCCAAGCAATATTCCTCCCCACCATCTTGCAAGCCAAAAAGCATTTCTGCGGCGAAGGTCTGCAAACATAAAAGCTGAAAAGATGGTCGCAAACCAACTAAAAGCATGAAACAGACCATCCGAAACTAGTCCAATATCAGTTGTTGATTTATCATAGAAGTGATGCCAGTGTAGTAGTTGATGAAAAACCGTTTCATCAATAAAAGCTACAAGACCAAGCCCAAATAAAAAGCCACCAAATAAATTGCGATTCGCAAAAATAAACTTTTGTTTTGAGTTTTTAATAATATTCATCCATTTCCCTCCTATATGTTCATATTTAATTATTTTGTCCATTCAACCATTACTTTTAAACAATAGGTGATGAAGAAGGATTTTGATTCTGTTTTCATAATAAAAGAACACTCATAAAGTCACGAGTGTTCTATAAAAAATAACCCAATATCAGCTTTTATTTAGTATCTTCTTTAATGCTTCCTTCTCTTCAAATATTTCTGTTGCAGTCCTAACGCCAAGTCTCCTTATCAGTGGTAATGGAGGACACCACCCCTGTAAAGAATGTTGGATCATAAATACACTTGTTATTCCTGACAATGCCATCCATTTTTTATTGCTTAATAATCCAAGTAAAGATGATATCAATACAATTGATGCAAAGTTAAGTTCTAAAACTCTTTCGGTATCCCATTCATAATTTAATTCTTTAATACGTTTATCTATTTCTTTTTCAGTTTTCCCGTAGTAATTGTTGATATTATGTGCAGTTTTTCGTTCTATATCATTATTGATTCTATCATCTGTGTTTAACTTTACTTTAGTCGTAGTTGGTGGAAATAGATCTCTCATACATTCCCATCCTCTCGTTGATTGGTATATAAACCCATTGAGTTTTTTAAATAAATCTTCTACAATACCTAGTATAACAATAGGAATTAATGGGTATAGGAGGAACCTAATATGAAACGTTTTTTCAAATCTTTTTTCAATGAAAAATGCCCTACTTGTAATAAAAATTTAGTCAGCGATAAAACGAACTCATTATTCTCAATTGTAATCAAATCATGTCCAGATAATCATTTTCAAAAGGAATATCATCCTGCACTTGAGACATACGTTGAAAGTAATAAGGTCTCTTAAAATAAAATATCAGACCAAATTTTAATTGAAGTAGCTAATATGAGTAATGCCAAAATCCATTGTAGGATTTTGGTATTTATTTTTTTACCAAAATTAGCACCAAGTGGCGAAGCGATTAGGCTTGCTACAACCATGATTAACGCTGGATAATATTCGACTTGACCTGTTGTAATTTTCCCAACAGTTGCACCAATAGACGAGATAAACGTAATAGCTAAAGAGGTCGCTATCGTCATTCTAGTTGGAATTTTCAGCACTACGAGCATGATAGGAACTAAAATGAACGCACCAGCAGCACCAACAATTCCCGCACCCACCCCAACAATTAATGCAAGAACAGCTGCGAGCCATTTATTAAACTTCACCTGATCATGTGGGATCTCATCGATTCCTTTTTTAGGTAAGAACATCATCACAACGGCGATTAAAGCTAGAATTCCATATACAATGTTAATTCCACTTTCGGTCATGAGCTTTGAGCCATATCCACCAATAAAACTACCAATTAATATGGCAACACCCATGTATATAATTAACGTTTTATTCAAGTACCCTCCTTTTCTATAAGCCCATACTCCCCCTATTGTGGCGAAAAAAACTTGTACGGCGCTAATTCCAGATACCTCATGTGCACTAAATGCAGCTAATCCAAACAGTGGTGGAATGTATAAAAGCATGGGATATTTAATAATCGATCCACCAATTCCTACCATTCCGGATATGAAGGATCCAATAAAACCGATAAGGAATATAACCACGATAAATCCAATATCCACTTTCTTTTTCCTCCAATCAAAGGGGGAGGGTAACCGTTTAAAGGTACCTTCCCCTAAATTCTATCCTTTTTTTAACCAGAACTTATAAACACCATTTTCTTCTTCATCTTTTAGCAATTCGTGTCCACCCGATTGTGCCCATGCAGTCAAGTCATTTTTTGCCCCTTTATCTGTTGCATGAATCTCAAGGATCTCTCCTGAACTTAATGAATCCATTTCCTTTTTTGTTTTTACAATTGGCATTGGACAAGCTAGCCCTTTTGCATCTAATACTTTTGTTGCTTCCATCTCTTTTCCTCCTATCTCACTGCACAGCGATTTGGTCCAATTTCCATTTCCCTTTGTTGTTCTTCTTCTGGTTTGATTTTACCCATATTTGTCTCACGAATTTCTTGGTATGAATTCGGCTGTGGCGGAAGATTTTCTGTCACCGTTTTTCTGAATTCAGCTTCATCATTAATATTTAATCCATGATTTTGTTGATAAAGTACACCAAGTTTTTCTGAAATACTTCCATCATCATTCATTTCGTTAATTCCCATGTAATGGGCAGGTAAGACTAGAAGATTATCAGCTAGCTCTTTGTAACGTTGATAAAGGGTATTTCTTAAATCTCCTACCCAGTCTTCAGCTTTACCAGCTAGATCAGGGCGACCAATGGAATCAATAAATAAAATGTCACCTGTTAACAAATATTGATCATCAACGACAAAAGATGTACTACCAATGGTATGCCCAGGAGAGTAAATGGCTTTTATGGTTGTCTGTCCAACCTTGTATTCATCGCCGTCATTAATTTGTGAGTAGTTAAATGTGACTTCTTTAGCATCCTTTGGTGGTAAATAATAGGTTGCACCATGTTTTTCAGCAAGTTCTCTACCACCAGAAATATGGTCAGCATGCAAATGAGTATCTAAAACGTGTGTTAACGTAATATTATGTTCCTTTATCATCTCTTCATATGGAGACAACATTCTGTTAGTATCAATTATTGCCCCTTTTCCGTCAGACTCAATTAAATAGGAAAGGCAGCCTTTTCCAATCCGTACAAATTGAAAGATGCTTCCTCCATTTTTCAAATCACCAATCTTTATTGGCTCAAGGTGTTCACTCCAAGCCTTCATTCCGCCTTCTACTGAGTAAACATCTGTAAACCCCTGTTCCATTATTTGTTCGGCGACAAATTCTGATGCACCACCTTTAGCACAAATGACATAAATTTCTTTGCTCTTTGGTAGTTTATCTAATATTGAATCGACTCCTTCTAATAATTCAACGTAAGGAGAATTGATTACCTCTATATTGCGCCCTTCTATTTTCCAATCGTCAAAATCGCTGGTATTACGGGTATCAAGGATGAAAAGGTCTTCATGATTAATGACTTTCTGGGCTAAATCTTTAACAGATATTGTTTTCAGAGCTGTTGTTGTTCCCATGTGTCTCCTCCTTTTACTTTTCTAAAAGTTGAGTAATCGTTTCCGGATCATACCCTAAAACCCACTCACCACTAATTTCAATTTGAGGGACTCCCATCTGACCTGTTGTTTCAACCAATTTATCTCCTGCTGCAGGATCTTCTTGCACATTTACTTCTTTAAATGCGACACCTTGCTCATTTAAAAAGTTTTTTACCATTACACAATAGGGACAAGTGTTTGTGGTATAGACAGTAACATTCTTATTCATCATTCTTCACTCCTTTAGAACGTTAGCGTTACGTCAGCATCTTTAGCAAACGCTAAAAAGGTAACTGCACCGCCAACATCAATCCCTTCTACAAAATGCTCTTTTTCTAAACTCATAACATCCATTGTCATTTGGCACGCAATCATTTTCACACCCATCTCACTCGCCATTGCAACAAGCTCTTCAACTGGTGGAACATTCGCTTTTTTAAATCCTTCTTGATAATGTTCTGTTCCTGTAGGCATTGGCAAATTTTTATGACCTTCTTTATGAATGAGATTTAAGCCTTCAAATGTAAAAAAGATTCCCACTTCAGCATCAGTAGCAGCTGCAGCCGTTGCAATATTGAATACTTTATAGGCATCAAACATCCCACCGTTTGAGGCAATGATAGCTACTTTCATTATTATTCCTCCTTGTTTAATGATTTTTATCGATAGGTCCTGTCCAGTCTTTCATTCCAGGAACTACATTTTTAACGTTGTTAAAGCCTTTTTCGGTTAACTTTTGTGCAGCAAAATCACTACGACTACCCGTTCTACAAATGACATGTAGATTGTCTACATTGTTAAGTTCCTCAAACCGATTTTCTAATTCACCAAGTGGGATATTAATAGCACCCGGTACATGACCGAATGCATATTCAGCCGGTTCTCTCACATCTAAAACAGTTATTTTTTCATTTCCATCTAATTTCTTTAATAATTCATCTAAATGAACCACATCCGGATGTTTTGCTTCAGGTTTTTCTTCTTCTGAACGAACTTTTCGAAGATAATGTTTTAAGGTCTCTCCCTCTTCTACAGTTCCTAAATACTGATGACCGGTACTAGAAGCCCAAGCCTTTAAATCAGCTGTTGAACCTTTATCGGTAGCTTGAATTTCCATCACTTCACCTGGTTCAAGGGTGTTCATTTCTTTTTTTGTTTTTACAATTGGCATCGGGCAAGCCAGTCCCTTTGCATCTAACACCCTATTAACTGTAACTTCCATTGAGATTCCTCCTTCTTGGGTTACGGTTTTTCGACTTCATCTTCCCAATTAAGCATTCCACCAACCATATTTTTCACTTTATACCCCTTATCTTGCAAAAATTCAGCAGCCATTCCACTCCGATTCCCCGATTGGCATACCATAAAATGCTCCTTGTCTTTGTCAATTTCATGTAATCGATTT
>NZ_JBBHZM010000050.1:0-18353 GCF_049843615.1 Fictibacillus sp. Mic-4
TATTTATTATCGGAAATCAACTGTTTATTGTCCAAACGCCATGAAAATAGCACCACACTAGAGAAGTTTGTCCTATTTTTGGTGCCGTCTTCTTATCTTTTTTACAGGCGAAAATTAGCTGAAAGGGGACTAGCCTGCCCCATTAGCGCAACAAAAAAGGAAGCATCGCAAAAATGCTTCCAGAAATACACTCCCCCTTTCTCTACACTCTAAGAACTCGAATTTTTTTACATTTAAAAATCAAAATGATCCGGGTCTGGCCCTACACGAAGATTTTGATTTAATCCATCAATGGTTTCCATTTCCTCTTTCGTCAGTTCAAAATTAAACACATTTGCATTTTCAACAATTCGATGCTCTTTTGTTGATTTTGGAATTGTAACAACCCCGTTTTGCAAGTCCCAACGTAAAATAATTTGAGCGACCGATTTATTATGCTTGTTCGCAATTTCCTGTAAAACTTCGTTGTCTAGCAACTGGCCTTGCATTAATGGTGACCATGCTTCAAGTTGAATGCCGTTGTCCTTGCAAAATGCTTGCAGCTCTTTTTGAGTTAATCGAGGATGGTATTCTACTTGATTGACCATCGGCTTAATTTCAGCATCCTTCATTACGTCTTCCAAATGATGAATTTGAAAATTACTTACACCAATTGCTTTTACCCGGCCTTCTTTATAAAGAGTTTCTAACGCTCTCCAAGCATCCTTATATTTTCCTTCAACCGGCCAATGAATCAAATATAAATCTAAATACTCTAAGCCAAGTTTCTTTAAGCTTGTTTCATAAGCGGCAATCGTTGATTCATATCCTAAATCCGCGTTCCAAACCTTTGAAGTAACGAATAGCTCTTCTCTTGAAATACCTGCTTCTTTTAAGCCTTCTTGGATTCCTTTACCAACGCCCTCTTCATTCTCATAAATCGCCGCTGTATCCACACTCCGGTATCCATGTTTAATAGCTGTTTTTACCGCGTTTACTAATTCCGGACCCTCTTCGACTTTAAAAACTCCAATTCCAAACCAGGGCATTTTCACACCATTATGCAAAGTTGTTGTATCTTGTAAATTTTTAGCCGTCATTTTTAATACCTCCAAAATTTTAAGATGCTTTACTTACTTGATCTTTTCGTTCCAAAGCTCTGCTACATCCAGTTAAAACTGCAGCCACTAAAACCATAAGTGCTCCAATCCATGACGTATGAATAAGTCCGATATAGTCTGTAATAAGACCGCCTAAATAAGAACCTATTGCAATCCCGGCATTAAATGCAGCAATATTTATGGCCGATGCTACATTAACCGCACCAGGAACATAGCGCTCTGCCAGCATCACAACATAAACTTGCAAGCCTGGCACATTCATAAAAGCTAACAGCCCCATCAAAAGAATCGTTAGTAATCCGGCCATTTTAAATGGTGCTGTAAACATCAAAATAAATAAGACAACTGCCTGGACAATAAACATATAAAACAATGCGCGTATTGGATTTTGATTCGATAGCTTTCCACCAACCATATTTCCGATCGCAATCATTATTCCATAAGCTAATAAAATGGCAGCGACAGTTCCTTCTTTAAACCCGGTGATATCTTGTAGCAATGGTGATAAGAAGGTAAACACGACAAATGTTCCGCCATAACCTAATGCTGTAATAATGAATAAAAGCAATAACCGGCCATTTGTCACAAGTTGAAGCTGATCACGAAAGGTTGTTTTGACTCCTTTTCGCAAATTAGATGGTACAAGAATGCTATTTGCAATGAAGGCAATGATACCAATGAGAACAATAGTAATAAAGGCTGTTCTCCAACCTAGCTGCTGTCCAATAAAAGTGCCAAATGGAACACCAGTTATCGTAGCAACTGTAAGACCTGAAAACATAATGGAAATCGCACTGGCCCTGCGATTTTCCGGAACTAAATCGGCAGCGATTGTCGATCCGATTGACATGAAGACACCGTGTGAAAATGCTGAGATCACTCGTGCAACAAGCAATAACGCGATTGTCGTAGATATAGCCGCAAGAGTATTGCCAATAATAAAGACAATCATAATCCAAAGCAACAACGTCTTACTTGGCATTCTCGATGTCAAAGATGTCAAAATAGGAGCTCCAAATGTTACCCCTAAGGCATATAAAGAAACCGTTAACCCTGCCGTGGTCATCGGAATGCTTAAATCCTTTGCAATAAGAGGCAGTAATCCGACGCTGATGAATTCAGTCGTCCCGATTGCAAAAGCACTTACTGCCAGGGCAAGCAAAGCGAACATGCTTTGCTTTTTACTTAGATCCACAGTATCTCCTCCTTATTTCTGTTACATAAATGGAAACTTTCTTTTTAGCGAATAATAAATTTTAAAAGAAAGTATAGTATGAACCGGCCGGCAAATGTTATTATGAGATATATCACCCATAAAGAAAAGTACGCACTTTAAAGTTATATAGAAACTAAAAAGTAATATAGGTACTTTTTAGTGCCTATAGGATAGAGGAGGACAAAGATGCAGAAAAAGAAATACAATATCTCTGTTGAAGCGACATTAGAAGTCATAGGTGGAAAGTGGAAATGTGTGATTCTTTGCCATTTGATTCACGGAAAAAAACGAACAAGCGAATTAAAGCGCCTTATGCCAAATATCACGCAAAAAATGCTGACCCAACAGTTGCGCGAACTTGAGGAGGACGGGGTCATCAATCGAATCGTGTACAATCAAGTTCCACCAAAAGTTGAATACGAGCTTAGTGAATATGGACGAAGCTTAGAAGATATCTTACATTCACTATGTGCATGGGGTGAAAAACATTTAACGAAAGTATACGGAGATAAATTTTCTGTTTTAGAAGATAGCGTGTTGAACGAACAGCTTAAGTAAGGAGGATTCGGAGTTAGGGCCTTCTCTTGATGATTTAATTTGATTAGCAGCTCGTTTCATCTATTTTTTTGAGGCAACGAATAGGCATGATTGGTTGCCTCATTTCTTTAAACTCGCCTGGATCAATCCATATCACCTCGTTAGCTATAAAAAAAGCCGCCAAATTTGGCAGCTGAAAAATTAAAGGACTTGCACACGTTTGGTTTAAGAAGTTATTTTAAATAAAAGGTTTCTTCATTACGATCGTCCCATTTAATGGTAACCTCAATAGATTTTTCATCATCAGTTACGGAACACCCAGAACAAGAAGAGGGAATTTTAATGGTTGCTCCTTTATAATCACTTTTTTTCAAGACCGTTTCACCATTATTAATCACGATGTTTAGCTTTCTAAACCTTGTATCACTTCCACCGTGTTTAAACCGAAAAGTGTATTTACCATCTTCACGATCCCCTTCGATGTTTGCAGAGTATTCCCCTTTCCAGTGATCGCCATCACCAGAAAGAAAAATATATTTTTCATTACACCCCGCTAAAACAAGAAGAATTAAAAATAATAAAAGTTTTTTCATTGTGGCCTCCTAAAAAATCTATTTTAGTTTACTTATTCTTCCTGTTTGATTTTTAATCCTTCTTAATCGAAAAAAGCCGCCAATTATGGCAGCCAAAATTACGCACTTGAACACGTCAGTTGAACCTGTTATTTATGTATTCCCTTTTTAAGCCCGTTTGTTCCTCGACTTCTCTTAAACAGGCATTTTGAGGTTCACTTATTTCTTCACATTCAATGTGTCCATCGTTCAACCTTTTGAAAAAAATTTGATATAAAGTTGGCAATCTTCTATTAAGCCGAAGTGGGAAATTCAAGTCCACTTCTTTTAGAGAATATAAAAGCCAACAAAAGTGTTGGCTTTTTAAGTTAACAATTGCAACAAGGTACACATTGCTGCTTTTTCCGAAACCATTTTATTATAAATAATGATTGAATAGATTTAATCGAAAAAGGCACTTGGTATCGATAAAAAGACTCGTATTTCCATGCTTCCCGATTGATAAGGTCTAGTTTGCTTTTTTCATCTTCCATGATAGATTGAAACTCGTTATCATTCATAAGTGAACTCTCCTTTTTGGCTTAACTGCAGCAAGAATTGATCGTGTCTACCTCGATGTCTTCTTTAGTGAAGAAAAATTCCCATTCGTGGCCATCTGGATCAGTGATCCAAAATTTATCTTGCCTTGCATAACAACATGTTGTATCGTTTTCATCCCGGGAGAAAAACCCTTCTTTATTTAGTCGAACCTTATACTTATTTAATTCTTCTATACTGGCGACTTGGAAACCGAAATGATTGATATGGTTTCCTTCGACTCGTTCAACGGGACGCAGCGTAAAATTTAGCCCCGGGTCTTCCAACAAAAACTTTGCATAATTCGGTTTCACTTTAACAGGTTCAGTGCCAAATAGTTTTGAATAAAAGGAAATGGACGCTTCTAAATTCGTTACATTTAAACCAACGTGAATTTTCATATACGTGATTCCTCCTAAGGGGGTATTTTATATCAAATTTTTTTGATATATTGTCCAAAAAAATTTGTTACCAAGAAGTAGGGCGAAACAGGCAACATAATTCAGGAGACAATAAATGATTCATCCGGCTTTGATTTAATTCATAGTAGTTCCATTTTCCTTTCTTTTCTTGTGTAATGAGATCAGCATCCATTAAGATTTTCAGATGGTAAGAAAGTTTTGATTGGGGCATCTCCATAATCTCGCAAAGATCGCATACACATACTTGCCCCCGGGTACATAATTCATTCATTAGTTTTAAACGTTTTGGGTCAGCTAAGGCTTTAAAAGCACTCGCATAATGTTCAAATGTTTCGTCATTCGCAGGGATTAGTTTCATTGATCTCATTCCTCTATACATCAAAATTATTTGATTTATTTATACTATATCCTGTATACCATCATTTTGCAACTGAAAAATCAAAAAAATTTGATATATAAAAAGGGAGCCGAATTGGTTCCCCTTTTTATTCTCCAGTTTTAGCAAATTGTTTTATTCTGTTTTCGATCTCATCGCGTACCCGTTGGAATACTGCCCATTTTTCTTCCTCTGTACCTTCGGCTTTTGCAGGATCGTCAAAACCCCAGTGAGCACGTTTGACCTGAGGCGGAGTCATGGGACATTTCTCATTCGCATCACCACAGAGAGTAATGACAAAGTCCGCCTTATTCAATAGTTCAGCATCAATTCTATCTGACGTTTGATTCAAAATATCAATGCCTTTTTCTTTCATCGCTTTAACTGCATTGGGATTCAGTCCATGTGCTTCAATGCCGGCACTATATACATCGTAACGGTCACCAAGATATTTTTTTCCGAATCCTTCTGCCATTTGGCTGCGGCAAGAGTTTCCCGTACATAAGAAATAGATGATTTTCTTGTTCTCCATCGTTGTTTCCACCTTTATGCTGATTGATTTTTAAAGTATTTTCGTTGAAACCATAAGGCTACGTTGACCAGAGCAATCATGACAGGAACTTCTACAAGTGGCCCGATAACAGCAGAGAACGCCGCCCCAGAATGAATCCCAAAAACGCCAACGGCTACAGCAATTGCCAATTCAAAATTATTGCTTCCTGCCGTGAATGCGAGTGTAGTTGTTACGGGATAGTTGGCGCCCATTTTCTTTCCTAAGATGAATGAAACAAAAAACATCACGATAAAGTAAATTAAGAGTGGGACCGCAATTCGAACGACATCCAGCGGCAAGCTGACAATGACATCTCCTTTTAAGGAGAACATGACGATAATTGTAAACAACAATGCAATAAGTGTAATCGGACTGATTTTTGGAATGAACACTTTTTCATACCATTGCCTGCCTCTTGCTTTTACAAGCACGAGGCGTGTCAGCATGCCAGAGATAAATGGAATACCGAGGTAAATAAACACAGACTTAGCGACCTCTGCCATCGTAATGTTGACTATTGCCCCTTGAATGCCGAGCCATTCCGGAATAATCGTGACAAATACATAGGCATAGACGGAAAAGAAAAGCATCTGAAAGACAGAGTTAAATGCCACTAATGCCGCGGCGTATTCTGTATCTCCTTTAGCAAGATCATTCCATACGATGACCATTGCAATACAGCGAGCCAGCCCGATCATAATCAATCCAACCATGTACTCAGGTTTATCCGGCAAAAAAGCGATGGCTAAGATAAACATTAAGATGGGGCCAATGATCCAGTTTTGGACTAGAGATAATAAAAGCACTTTTACATCCTTAAAGACTCTTCCCATTTCCTCATAACGAACTTTCGCTAAAGGCGGATACATCATTAAAATTAATCCGATGGCAAGTGGAAGCGATGTCGTGCCTACTTGTAAACGGTTGAGACCGTCGATAAAGCCCGGAAAAACAAATCCCATACTGATTCCTGCCGCCATCGCAAGGAATATCCAAAGCGTTAAATAACGGTCAAGGAAAGACAAACGTTTTTTTCCTGAATTACTCACCTTCTAAAGCTCCCCTTTCATGCTGTAATTAGCAATTGCAACGAGCATTAACCTTGCTCGCATCGATTTTGTTTAATTGCTCCACCTGGTCTGGTACATATTGCAATAAATCTTCAACCAATTCATATAACTCACTCTCTGTATTTATAGAATAATAAACCCACTGGCCTCGTTTTTCTTCATTCAGGAGTCCGGCATCTTTAAGTTTACGAAGATGTTGGCTAATGGAAGGCTGGCTCATCGTAAACACTTCAAGAAATTCACAAACGCAACATTCCCGATGGTTGAGAATGGCGACCATTGTTAATCGTGTTTTATCGCCGAGTAATTTTAAAACTTGTGCCACTTTGTCAAGCTCAAAAGTTGTTGATTTCATCTGTACACCTCCGTATATAAATATATAGCTATTCACTTATATTATCCAATGAAAATAATCAAGGTTAGATAGAGATCATCCAAGTCTATCCCTAAAATGGCTTCTGCAAAACTTATTATGTAAATTACGAGATGACTAACATTCACGTTCCAACTTACTCAGGAGTGACATAAGATAATAACGTACCCGCTTGACAATCTTTAAGGAAGGAGTATACTTAAAACAAAAATGTTAGTTGCTGATAACTAACATTAGGAGTGAGTCGTTTGAGTGCCAAAAAAGAAAACACCGCCGATAAAATATTATCATCTACCGTTGACCTCATGTCTGAAAAGGGATATAAGGCGGTAACGATTAAGGAAATCGCTGCAGCAGCATCCGTTAGTGAAATGACGGTGTTTCGGACGTTTGGATCCAAGAAAGCTATACTAGAAGCCGTTATTGATAATTATCTTTATTCTGTACCTATTGAGCAAATTATCCAAAAGAACCTCACATATGAGTTAGAAACAGATTTATTAATGATCAGTAAGCTGTACCATGAAGTTCTGAAGAAAAATAAAAAAATTTATTTAATCTCCGTCATGGAACGAAAAACAATGCCTGAAATCCATCTAGGTATACACAATAACGCTTCAAAGTTTTTTAAAATTGTTACTGACTATCTTCAAGTCATGCAGCAAAAAGGAAAGGTTGTTAAGGGCAATCCTAAAAACCAGGCATTAACGATCATGAAGTATAATTATGGGAAGTTTGTTGCCAGTACACTGCTTGAAGGTATTGTGCCAGATGTAGTGGATGATGGCCTTGAAGAGGCTGTAACCATTATTGCCAGGGGTTTAAGAACTTAATTTTTTTCATCTATAAGTTAGTTAGTAATAACTAATATTTGAGGAGGCCTTTGTATGGAACGCCTATGGACTAAATCGTTTATCGGACTTACGTTGACTTTGTTTTTCTTATGCTTCGGGTTTTATTTGCTCCTTCCAACATTACCGGTTTACATCAAAAAAATAGGCATCGGTGAATCACAACTCGGATTAATCATCGGAGGCTTTACGTTATCCGCAGTTATTGCGCGTCCTATTATCGGGGGACTTCTAGATCGTTTCGGTAGGCGCTTCTTTATAATTGCGGGCCTTATTATCTTCGCAATCTCTATGTTTCTGTACAACTGGGCAAGCGGAATTGTTTTTTTACTGTTTTTGCGAGCACTCCATGGATGCGGTTGGGCCATTTCGACCACATCTATCGGAACTTCGATTACCGATGTGATCCCTACCCGCCGCCGGGGTGAAGGAATGGGGTGGTATGGCATGTCAATGACTGTAGCTATGGCTATTGGGCCCGTTATCGGTGTATGGTTGGTCCAAAGCTACTCTTTCCGTCATTTGGTCTTTATGGCTTTTGGCTTATCTGTGGCTGCCATCCTTATCGCCCTGGCAACGAAAGTACCGACATTACAATCGGACGCCAAAAGAAAAGTGGTGTTTTTCGACAAATCTGTCCTGCCTATATCTGCAGCAATATTCTTTTTGGCCCTCACGTATGGCGGTATTACCACATTCCTGCCGCTGTTCGCCGAATCCATTCAAGTCAATGCAGGTACTTTCTTTTTGATCTATGCCATCACACTGACCGTCACCCGTCCTGTTGCGGGAAAGCTTTCGGATCGTTATAATGAAGGCTCGATCATTATCCCGTCCTTGATTATTACAATTGTCGCCCTGCTCCTCTTGAGTCTGTCCACTGGATTAAAAGGAATCGTTGTTTCTGCAATTTTGTACGGGGTTGGTTTCGGGTCAGCGCAGCCGACGTTTCAAGCGGCCATTCTCTCCCTGGTTTCTTCTGCAAAAAAAGGTGTGGCCAATGCTTCTTTTTTCACGGCCTTAGATTTAGGGATTGGACTCGGATCGATCATTCTCGGATTGGTTTCTCAGTACCTGGGCTACCCATTCTTATTTGCGGCATGTGCTGTTTCAGGATTCATTTCTTTGCTGATTTTTGTACTTTTTGTCAAACGAACATTACAACTTAGAAAGAAGGCGGATAAAAGTGAGAATTCTCATTTAACATCTTAAGTAGCAAATTTTTTGCGCAAGTTGTTAGTTACAGATAACTAACATTCTGTCTGATGACGTTGATGAACATGACAAATTAAATTTTCTGCTTTGTGTGCGCTGAACTCGGAGAAAAGAAGCAAACGTTGCACTTGCCTGGGTTTTGGCCAATCTAATGAGACAGTTCCAATTGTCGGGTGTCCTTTAGACACCCGCTATTGGACAAAAATTAGTGCCAACCTTTAAATTTTGTCTTTTAGCTGATCAACGAATGAAAAGTGATTTCTCAAAATCATCTCATGGTTCCCATACTTTTGATTTTGGCATCCACATGTATGTTAATTTTTGATGCTGCGAGGGAATCTACCCAGTGATCCTGGTTTTTTTTCCATTCGGGATAAGTGTAGGCCCGAGCATAAAGACCAAGCCCTAAAGGATCAACTTTATTTTTTTGCAATTTATGAATTAACTGGTTGAGATCTTTTTCAAGTTGGTTTTGAATGTTTTTTTCAAGTTCCTTAGAATTTATTTCCACTCCCAATGGAATTACCTGTTCCCCTAGCCCAAATTTTAATTTTACATCGATATTGAAGACAAAACGGCCTTTATACCGGACCCTTTTCTTCACTTTCAAGACCGGAATCGAGAAGCTAGCGTACGTTTTCTTATCATGTGCCGCTTTCGAAGAAACTGGTAGTGTGAGAGAGTAATCCCCTTCCCTTTTTCCTTCTAAAATGCGCAATAATTCAGTTTCGTATTGCGTGATGGATAATTGATATTGCCCTTGCTTTGTAAGTAATGTGGAGCCTTTTAATTCGATCATTTTTCCTTTAGCCAATTCGATAATCCACGGTGTTCGCCCTTTGTCTACCATTTGTCCGCGAAACTCCTGCAAAGTCGTCCTTCTAATAAGATTTCTTTGCGCAGCTGTATCAATTAACTTTGTTAAGTACAAAGGAAGGCGCGATTTATCTACCGGTTTATCAAAAATAATATCCTTAACGGCTCCATCAACAGCGACTACACGAGAGGTTACCGTATTTTTAGGGTCTCTGTAGAAAGGATCGAGATATTTGTCCCAGTTCTTCATTTTTAAAAGCCTTTTGCCGATCAGAAAAATTTGCGTTTTACTTCCTGATGATAAGCCCATCACCCTTTCATCAAAACTATTTCTGGAATTGCGCAACGAGACTGCTTTAACCTGATACACTTCCTCCTTAGTTTCCGCCTCTTTATTAAATACGGGGCTGGACATATAAACTAGCAAATCGCCCTGGTCATCCAAATCCATTCCCAAAACGAGCGCGGCGCTAATATCTTCAATTGTAGTCTGGTCAAAACATCCACTGATCACCAGTGACATGAGTGAAAGGCATAAGAAGATTTTCCGTCTCATAGGGCTTTCCTCCGTTTATATTTCTCATATCCCCAACTGTACATCCATAAAAAAGCCGGAAATAAGTAGGCAAACACAATTCCAGCGTTTGCCATCCAATGTTGCCACGTTTCAAACTCTTCCCAGGTTGGATAAATGATCAATGTCCCCGCAATGAACAGGCCTAAAAAAATAGGGACGTGAGAGTGGTGATCCGCTTTGTTCATCAACTGGCTGGAACAATATACCCCGCAATAAAAATACGGGATCCAGGTGGTAGAAGCGATAAGAAGCAAAATATTCAATATGATCATATCCACTCTCTCAAAAAAACGAAATTCAATGACTTTCAGCAAATTCAGTACAGGCTGATTATAGCCTGTAATTTCATCAGGGCTTATAAATATAAAACAGGCGAGAGTAACAACTAGATAAAAGAGCATCGTTAAGGTATTTGCAATGACAATGCCGCGAACAGCATGCTCTTTTTTCTGTAAAAAAGGGTAAAAGAAAAAGGCGAGCTCAAACCCTAAAAATGAATAAATAGCCGGGAGTCCGGAAGCTGCCATCTTGCTCCACTCCACTTTAAACAATGGAAACAAATGCAGGAAACTCCCATCCTTTAATGGGACAAGAAAGAGAACCGGAACCCATATTGTCAAGTAAAAAACCAATTCCGAGTACCTTCCAATAATTCTCAGGCCATTTCTTACAATAAGGAACGTTGGAATTGAAAATAAAAACATAATGAGATAATCAGGGGATTGGGAAGAAACCATCCTTTGATATATAGCATGGCGTTGATCAGTATAATCCATGTGAACCAGATGTTGTATAACATGTAAATAAAAGTAGCTAACTTCCCAGGCACTCGGCCAAATAAATGCGTAAGTATGTCAGTGACGGTCTTATTTGGATACTTTTCCGCAGTCTTCACTAAAAAAATGCTTGCAGCAACACTGAGCAACCAGCCAATCACAACACCCATCCAACCGTCTGTACCAGCCCTCTCAGCAAGAACTCTCGGCAGAGCCAAAAAACCCGCCCCTATTTGAGTTCCCATAATCAAAAACACAAATTGGTAATAAGTGATTTCATTAAACGTATATTTTTTCATCATCTCACCTTTGCTTACGGCTGTTCCCCTGGCGATTTGCCTGAATCGTTCTGACGCTTTTTGGCCTTATAACCATTTTCCATAGTGGAAACCGAATGAAGGAGTCCTTCATATCAGAGAATCGGAATGGGGCCAATGGGCTTGAATATGGCGTACCTAAAGATTCAAGGCTAATGATATGGCCCAATATTGTCATAAAGCTGATCATGATTCCGGTAATGCCGAAGAGCGCGGCTAACATCATCATCGGAAATCGCAATAGCCTTACCGCGGTCCCCATATCATAGCTAGGAATAATGAAAGAAGCGATGGCGGTAGCGGCGACTATAATCACCATGATATTGCTCACGACCCCTGCCTGAACCGCCGCTTGCCCGACTACGATTCCCCCAACAATTCCAACTGTTTGCCCCATTGGCGCTGGAAGGCGCACTCCAGCTTCCCTCATCATTTCAATGGTCACTTCCATTAACAGTGCTTCTAAGATCGGCGGAAAGGGGACCATTGATCTTGATTCCGCAATCGATAAAAAAAGCTGCAAAGGGATGACCTCATAATTAAAAGATATAACCGCCACATATGTGGCAGGCAGGAACAAAGTGATCATAAAAGCAAAAAGGTGAAGAAGACGAATGAAAGAAGCCGCTATCCATCGGGTACTGTAATCATCAACGCTTTGAATAAAAGACATCAATGTCGCCGGCGCAATTAATACGGCAGGAGAACGGTCGACAATCACCGTAAATCTTCCTTGAAGAATTTGGGAGGCAGCGGCGTCCGGCCGTTCGGTCAATATAAATTGAGGGAACGGGGAAAATGGATTATCTTCAATGAACTCCGCCAGCTCTCCTGTATTTATGATCGTGTCCATTTGAATCTGTCGAATTCTGTCTTCAAGCTCTTGCAAAACTTCTTGACTGGCGACATCCGCCAGATAGGCAATATAGACCTTGGATTTCCCGCGGACGCCAACGGTAATTTCCTTTATGACCAGTTCACGATTCGGAATATACCGCCGCAACATGGCACATTCTGGCTTCCGGTTTCTACAAATCCCTGGTGAGCTCCCTTCAGCGATGTTTCAAGCTGTGGATCTTCAATTGCTCGTTCCGCCCATCCTTTTGTATCCAAAAGAAACACTTTCGTTTCACCGTCAATAAATAGGGCGCTGGCTCCTTCAAAAAGCGAATTTTCAACAAAATTCCATGTATGAGCGACTTTAACGTCCCCAACGGTTGTCGGCAATTCTTTTTCAGGATCGAAAGAGATTTGCATTAAGGATCGCAAAACGTTATTACTGATTGAATTTTTATCAGATAAGCCATCCAGGTAAACTAAAGCCGCTTTCACCTTGCTGTTGGCAAGATTGAAATTTCGGATGACCAGGTCAGGAGCCTGGTGGAAAAGACGGTGAAGTTCCTCGATATTCACGGATAACTGAGAGGAGATCGGACGATCCTTCCGTGAATCCTGTTGAACTTGATGATCGGATGGTTGTGTTTTTTGATAACTTGAGTAACGTTTATATTTCAAAAAACGAAAGAAAAAAATGGAAAATGCACCTCTTTCCCCATTGGTTACCATATTGTTTCTCATACGCCAATTCATTATGCAAGTTTTTATGGACCGCTTATTCCCTTTCCCTCGTTACAATCCAGAATCTTTTTCATCTCCCCTCTACACAATGACGACCTTCATCACCTATCCCGTGATTTAACTCACATGTTTTTTCCAACTGCTGATCACCAGATGGAAACAACATCCAAAAAAAGAAGGGTGGCGCTGTAAATTAAACCTAATGATCCAGAGGGTATACTTATTTAACTAAATTAATATTGATAAATTGTAATTTTATTAACCGATGAAGAATGGGCAGCCCTGCCCGACCTGGCAAAAGCATTCTATGAAACTCCCGCCCCAACATCAAAAGTCAATCAAACATTGAAAGATGGTGAATAATTCCATTTTTTGATTTTCCCGCCAGCAAAACGGGGATTGACAACATTAAACAAATGATAAAAAAGCCTGAATTTCTCCATACAATGCACCCTATTAAGCAGACACCAAAAAACGTCTACCAATAGGGCACTTGTAAATTTAATGCGAAGAAATTAGGCTTTTTCTCATTCAATGAAGGAAAAGAGGGACCAAATATAAGAAAATAGCTGGATTTCTCAAGTGTTTTCTTCTTTTCCCTAATATTCTTTTTTAATTACAAAATATGAACCCCGAATGGTTCCGGCCAGTTTAGACTTCTGCCTGGCAAACTTAAACTTCCCTTCTAACTCTTTTGGTATGTCCATCCCCTCGGAAAGCTTGAAACCAACAGCTCGCTTTTTAGGGTCATCAACCGTATACATGACGTTGACCACAAGACCATCCTCATAAAAGACGTAGGCGATTTTGATATTTTCCACTTGAAAACGCGATGTTTCTAAAGGTTTGGCCGCAAACTCAAGATCACGTTCTTCTTTCAAAATCCGGTTCACATAATCAATGGTCTCCTGACTTTCGCTTGCAGGCACTACCGTAAATTCGTGCTTGTATTTGTTCATGAAATAGCGGGCTTCATTCGCACGCAAACCAGCAAGCGCTTCTGCCACAGGTGAAGATTCTAAACCAACCGTAGATACATGTTTAAAATCAACGGTATAGGACATTTTTCATCTCTCCTCATCACATTATTGATTAACAACGGGAATCCACATTTCGCCAAATACTAAACCGTCTCGCTGCCCCATCAGAACCGTTGCATTTGGCCCGCCCACATAAGCAAAGTTTGCTTCAGGCAAGATCTGGCCAAAGGCAATACCAGCAAGCTTAGTATTCAACTCTTCCGCCGTATTCGCTTCCCCTTTTACAACCAGGTATTCTCCCTTAGGAAATTGAATCACTCTTGATGCTTCAGGTAACGATTCCTCTGTCATTACGCCAGCATAATACATCATCTTGCCATTTACCGCTTCATTCACGGCAAAAATGTAGTCATTTGTGGCAATCGCTTTTAATTTGTCAAGCGTTCCATCCTGGCTGGCAGCCAACCAAAAATCAGCCTTTTCCTTGTTGATGCCAGCAACGTCTCTGTAATCGCTCTTAAGCTCGGTTCCAATCCCTAAAACGGTGAAACTTTCTTTTTGTTCCAGAGTGTAATCTGCCATTTTTGAATGCCTCCTCTTTTTTATTTGTTTTTTTACTTGATGAGTTTATAATACCTTTAAATCATGTCAAAAAATGATACCGTTAAGGAGGACCCGATGAAAAAAGTTGAACGGATTAATGTCATCATGCGGTATATCAACAACCGCTCTCGCTTTACCATTTCTGAAATCATGCGAGAATTTAACATTTCTCGGTCGACAGCGATTCGAGATATCAGAGAAATAGAGGCCATGGGGATGCCGCTTGTCGCTGAAGTCGGAAGGGATGGTGGGTATTTTGTCATGAACAACTCTGTCCTGCCCTCGGTTCGCTTTACCGATAATGAGATTAAAGCTCTTTTCATTGCCTTTATGGCCACAAGAAATCAGCAACTCCCTTATTTAAAGAGCCGTCAGTCTTTAGCTGAAAAATTACTGGGTCTCCTCTCGGAAAATCAGCAAGATGACCTTATTCTTTTAAACCAAATCTTGCTTTTTGAAGGGACGAACCCCCATAATCCCGACTTGCTGGATCTGTCGGATCTGCCCCACCCCATGTTAGAAAAACTCATTCAACATCTTTTGTTGGATCGCTATTTATTGATTACTGTCGAAGAAGAAACAGTAGTCAAATCTTATCCCATTTATCTCTTGCACCTTTATCGCGAAAAAAGCTTATGGCAAATTGAAGGCTTTAACCTGGAAGATGAAAAAAGGCATATTTTTCCTGTCGACCATCTTATCGATGTCAAACTATTCCCTATGAAAAAAAGAGTAAGCAAGAAAAAGATTTTAGAACAATTAAGGAAGCAGGAAGAAGCAATCAATCTTGTCCTTGAACTTGGCCCAAAAGCGATTGCCCAGTTCAAAAAATACCATCCATTAAAAGTTTCCATTTCCTATACGAATCCTTACCAGACTACAGCCATTCTAAAAACGTTTGTCAATGTTAACAACCCCGAAGAATTGACCGAAATGACCAATTGGCTGCTTTTCCTCGGTAAGGATATCAAGGTCAGGGAAATGCCCGAAGAAGTCTTAGAAGGTATGCGAGAAAGATTACGCTTATACTGCTAATAAGCAAGGGTCCGGGTTTTTTCTATTTCTCTTAATACGAAGAGAAAATGTGAAAATTTATGAATGGAAGTATTGATGAAGCCAGCAAAAGGAACAAATCACGCTATTTCAGCAACACCGTCCACACGAATTCCTTTACTGGTCGTCGATTTAGAAAAGGAACAGGTTACTCCTATTGTTGCCGTATAAACTATTAGTTGTTCGCAGCAGGTGAAGTGGTGTTAATAATCGTGCTTCCCGATTGTAGATGGGAGAGCGCCGCTTTAGTAAAATAAAAATTTAAAAAAAGATTGGGTTAAAACCATATCACTAAAGAGAATCCAGGGCACCGCCCCCTTACCCATTCTCCTTTTGTAATTGCTGTGCAATCGTAAAGCCGATAAGGTATGCAGGGGCTGTAGTATTTCCGTCTACAGTAAAGGGAACAAGAGAGTCGTCGGCAACGATTAACCCTTCTACCCCGTGGACCCGCCCAAGAAAATCCACTCCCCCTTGATTCAATGGAGCCATGCGAAGGGCGCCTTGTTGGTGATGATTATGCCCAAAATTCTGCTTGATAAACTCCTCAAGCTTACCATCATTATTAATGATTTCCAGTGTCGGCGACATAAGTTGATATGCGGGATCAATGGCTGAAAGCTTATCTGCAATATTTTTGATATAGACTCTGTAGATATTTTTTATCGCCTCCAGGTCAGCAGGATTTTCCAGAAATCCCTCATCAGCGAGGACAATTTTTAAAGGGTCATTGGTTTGGATTTTAATCGATCCGCGGCTTTTGGGACGCAGGAAAAGAATGACGATAGACAATAAGCCATCAGAACTAACTCTTCCTACCAACTGTACCGCACGGCGACTTTTGTCGGATCCGGGTGTTGGATCAGGCAAAAAGGCGCCTCCCGTATATAAGGCAGCTGGGTCATTAAGAGGGAGTGGCGTATCGCTCGGATTCGTAGTAAAAGTGGCAAAGTTAAGCGTATGGTTTCTGAGGTTTTTACCCACGTTGGGGTTATTAAAAATAACCGGAATGTTTGCTTGTTTAAGCTGTTTTCCAGGTCCAATGCCGGAGAGCATTAAAAGTTGGGCACTATTGATCCCTGCGGATATTATCACTTTTTTATGAGCAAAAGCTCGAAAGCATTGTCCTTCTTTAACAAATTCCACGCCAATCGCCTTTTTTTGCTTAAAAAGAATGCGAAGTGCCGTAGCTTTATAGATTACCTTAAGTTTCCGTCCATTTACACCCATACCGTTAGAATGAATGATATCGGATGAAAGGAAAGCGGTAGATGAACTTTCGCGTCGGCCATTTGGCTTCTGGAATAATTGCCAACGGGTAAAAGGGCCAAGAGGTGTTTGAGGATCGTTATAGTCAAGTATTCTTTTAAATCCTGTTGCTCGCTCCATCGCTAAAACAAGCTTTTTAGCCATATTGGTTGGCTTAGCAGGCGCTTGCCTTATGTCAATCCTTCCGTGATACCCATGGACATCAGGTTTTTTTGTCTTTCCGTTATATTTTTCTAATTGTTTAAAACGGCGGATTGCTTGCTGGGGTGACCAGAGTGGCCCTAAGAGCTTCTCCCATTCGCGTAAAACCGACGGTGTCGGTCTAACATACTGTTCACCATTGATTGAAGACCCGCCCCCTGAGAGCCTGCCAGTCGTCCATTCAAACGAGCGGTCATCAAGTCCTTCCTGAGGAACCCCTTCACCTTGCCAAAAGTATTGCGGAAAAAAATGCTCCTCAAGTTCGGGTGCAACTGTTGAATCCTTAATCGGTTGATCTTTGTCGTTATTTTCTCCCGCTTCTAAAACAAGAACGGACGTTTTTTTATGATCGCTAAGCGTCTTTGCAATCACCGCGCCAGCTGGGCCGGTTCCTATGACAATGTAATCAAATGCCAAATTTTCATTATTTTCATGAATCCGTTCCATTCTATATCTCCCCTTACTTTTCAGCTTATGACGTTGTCATCCTGTATAGGAAGAAATTTTACGTCAAACGGTTAAAGCTATAGTTATCGGCCGTACTCTAGTTAATCATCTAGTGCAAAATTTTTGCTACTACACCCTTGTCCATTTCCGATTCCTTGCTAAATTCATAATCTATGATGAAGGGAAACCCTATAATAGTTACCTTCAAAATAAGAACATAGGAAGTGAGCAAGCCTAATGACTTGGGAAAGCCGAAAAAGACTTTGTCAGGAATTTGCTAGAATTCTTGGCGGAATGGGGAGTTTAGATGAAAATGGCGTTTGTCTTGTACAAAAATTCCGCAACATCAATTTTACTATTCTTGGGCGCCGCGCTAAATCTCCATTAGTGATTCCTCAATTTTTTTCGTTTGAAGATGTTGATAGAAATGGCAGGGCATTAAACTTAGGTGAAACCGTGCTGTTGCAAGAGGAAGCTAATCCTTTAATGAGTGAGCTTCGCAAACGAAATATCATTGTCACTGCATTGCACAACCACTGGTTATTTGAAGAGCCGCGGGCGATGTATATGCATTTTGAATCCGTTGAGCCTCCATTAGAATTTGCTAGAAAAGTTCGGGAAGCATTTAGAGTTTTAAGGGGATAACCATAAGGGCAATTTATCAATCGCCTTCTCAATACTAGTGTCCCTTCTAGAAAAATAGTTTTCAGTATTCGTTATTTTATGAACACCTCGTTAGATCTGTGAAATGAGGAAAAACGATCACGAATCGTTACATGATGTAAAATGATTTCGTTCTCGGACAATAAATGCTCGTATTTGGACAATAAGTCATCCAGTTTAGACAATAACATCTTACGTTTGGACAATAAGCA
>NZ_JBBHZM010000051.1:0-17307 GCF_049843615.1 Fictibacillus sp. Mic-4
TATTATTCTCATTGACTAATTTTTCCCACTCATTGAAGGATATTTCTTTGCTGATATCCCCCTCTTCAATACCTATATTATATTGTTTTTTAAGCTCTTCTGAGTTTCCATTCTCAGCTGATACGGTTAAAGATGATACTACTAGTGATGTCAAAATCGAAACAATTAATAACATTACCGACAAAATTTTTCTCATGTACTGTTTTTCCCCTTTTAGGTGTAAAAAAATAATAGAAAAATCACTATCCCTTATGAAATATATTATAGAATTCAACTGTTGGATAGTACTATCTTTTTCTAGTACCCAAACAAATGATCGTATTTTAAGTTCCTATCTAAACTAATTCATCGTTTTACGATAAAGTTACCTAAAATTATCTATTTGTTATTCGATCACGTTTAAAGGGAATAGCATTGTCAAACCCTCGTTGTTTCAGATAAAGACGAGAAGGACTTTGGGATGGGAAGGATCATTCCGGAAATACAGTTGAGAAGTAAGTGTATCGATATACGATAAAAACAGTCGACTCGCACACCTCGACTATACATTTGCCGGAGATATCAGTGTTCATATGAAATAAATGAAAAGAAAACGCCGAAGCATACCGCTTTGTTCTCTTCTTTTTACGTTATTTAATTTAGTTTTATAATACAGAAATGATGACGATAAGAATTAACAGGATTAACATACATCCTGGTTTCCCTATGAATGTCCGGTCAAACGTATCGCGTTCCTTTTCTCTCATTACAGGACCCCCTTTTAAAATAGTTATAAGTATTCAACTTCCTACAATAAAATTCCTCTACTTGGAAAAATGTTTTATAAGTCTTTGGACATGGTTCAAAAGATTCAATTCTATCAACTTGCTAAATTTCCCCAAAAAACAACAAACTGTTAATGATAGAATAATTTTTGGAATATGGCATCACGCTAATCCGGGGTCATATTACTATTTTCTTTCGGGGGTAGAACATGGGGAAACAGGGCAGGCTGTTCATTAAAATTTTTCTGCTATTTGTCTGTATAGGTGTGTTACCTTTTATTTGCGATACAAAAGGGGTACATGCGGAAGGCCCGAACGATCCGGCGCCGCAAATTACACCATCTGTTCCAAACGGGAAAAAAGTATTATTTGATAACACCCATGGGCAAACAGCCGGAGCGGCGGATTGGGTCATTGACGGCGGGTTTTCCGACTTTGCCAATGCTATTGCGAATGAAGGGTTTTTTGTAAAAGAACTTCGCAAGACAAGTCCGATTACGTATGACGATTTGAAAAACTATCAAGTGTTTGTTATTGGTGAAGCGAACATTCCGTATAAAAAATCGGAACAAGAGGCGATGCGCCAATATGTTGAAAACGGCGGAAGCATCTTTTTCATCGCCGATCATTATAATGCCGACCGCAATAAAAACCGCTGGGATGCATCGGAGGTCATGAATGGATACCGCCGCGGGGCATACTCAGATCCGGCGAAAGGAATGTCGGCTGAAGAAAAAAATTCCGCTGCCATGCAAGGTGTTGAAAGCTCGGACTGGCTAAGCAGCAACTTTGGCATCCGTTTTCGTTACAATGCCGTCGGGGATGTGAATGCGACAACAATCGTTTCGCCAAAGGACGCTTTTGGCATTACTGAAGGTGTGCAGTCTGTCGCAGTTCATGCCGGGTCAACCTTAGCCATTACCGATCCGAAAAAGGCAAAAGGCCTTGTTTATCTTCCTGCTTTGACAAAAGACGACAAATGGGCGAATAGTGTTGACCAGGGCGTTTATTTTGGTGGTGGGAAAGATGAAGGACCGTTTGCTGCCATTTCGAAAGTAGGGAAAGGAAAGGCGGCTTTTATCGGCGATTCTTCACCCGTTGAAGATGCCTCGCCGAAATACTTGCGAGAAGAAAATGGAAGCAAGAAAAAGACGTATGACGGTTTTAAAGAACAAAATGATGCCCGGTTTCTGACGAATTTGGTTAACTGGCTCGCTAAAGAAGAAAGCTATACGTCGTTTGACCAGGCAGGAATCTCATTAGATGAACCTTCGCCACAGCTTGATTTTGAAACACCGAGCCGTTCAACAGAGCCGCAGCCGGAACCATGGGCCGCTCCGGATCCCGGCTATAAATGGTACGATCCTTCCACTTTTGCTGCCGGTTCGTACGGGGCAACGAAAGAAGCAGAAGTCAAACCCGAATATTCGTTTGTTCACCAGGACGTTCTCCCAAATGCAGAAACGTTTCAAATTCGGGTTTCAGTTGACCATTTATTGCCCGGGCAAACGGTTTCTGATTTGAAAGTCGGAATTTATTTAGACGGCGGAACACAGGTTGCCCAGTTTCAAAAGCAAGACGGCACATGGCCGACTTCCTATGATTATAGCGACGCGTTTTCGATGACAGCGGACAGCTTCGGTCATGCGAAAAAAGAATGGACCGTTCGAATCAAGCCGGGAACAAAAGGAACCGCGAATCTTCGCTTAAAAATAGGGAAAACGAACATTTTGACGAAAACGGTGACGATCGATAATGTAAAAGCCGTTCCATTGCCGGAAGATCGGCCGCAGCTGCCTGAAAAAATTTCCATTGCTGACGCCAGAGGAAAAAAGGAAGGATCGATCGTAACAGTTGAGGGCATTGTTACGACAGAACCTGGCATCTTTGGCGGAAAAGGCTTTTATTTGCAAGATGGATCAGCGGGGATTTATATTTTTCAGGATAAAGACGGATTCCACCCGGGTGACGTCGTCAACATAACGGCCCCGATAGCGGTTTTTAATAATGAACGAGAATTAACGGACCCTATTGCGATGAAGAAAGTCGGAACATCAGAAGTCCCAAAAGCAAAAGTAGTGGATGAAGTAAATGAACAAAATCAAGGACAGTTCGTTCGTCTGGAGAATGTTGTGATTCAAAATTTGATGCCCCTTAATCGCGCTTTCGAGTTCGACGCGATTCGGAATGGGAAAACGACACGCGTCCGGGTCGATGAACGGACAGGTGTCACGTACAGCCAGTTTACGGAGAAGTTCCATAATGGAGATTTCGTTCATCTTTCAGGGATTTCTTCCATCTATAAAGACGTTTACCAATTGAAATTGTTCAATCTTAAAGACGTTGAATGGGCGGATACAGAAGGGCCGGTCATTCACGATTTGGACAAGTTGTCGTTCTTTTTAACCGATACATTCGAGGAAAAAGTGGCTGTAACGGATGAAGGGAGCGGGGTAGCTGAAGTCAGTCTCACATTGGACGGAAAGGCCGCTGCCAATCCGATCCACATTGACCCTCTTCAACTACTAAAAGGTGAACATACCCTTGCCGTTACGGCAGTCGATCGCGCTGGCAACAAAAGCGAAAGGACATTCACCCTTGAGGTCAAGATGGATACCGACCATCTCGATGAATTATTGGCCATTGGCTCCGATAAAGGATACATCACCCATCACGGCATCATTAACAGTCTTTCAAAGAAAATAGAAGGGATTCAAAAAGCAAAAAGTGAGGCTGAAAGAGAAGAAAGGCTTACAGCTCTTATCAATGAAATAAAGGCACAGGCAGGGAAGAAAATCGATAGCAGGTTTGCGGAATATTGGTATATGGTTAATTAAACAAAAACCGAAGCGGTAATCCCGTTTCGCAGGCTGTCGAGAAAGAAATCGACAGCCTTTCAAATGGACAAAAGCAGGCAGATAGACTTGATTTCTTCATTCGTTGAATTATGCCTTAAATCGGTTGAATTAATACTAAAATTGGTTGAATTATGATCAATTTCCGTTGAATTATGGGTTGTTTTCGTTGAATTATGATCCAAATTACGTTGAATGTTCTTTAAAATCGGCTGAATGAATTGGAGTGAGAAGTCGATTAATTTCTTCTAAATAAAAAAAGTGTGGAGAAAACTTAGGTTTCCCCACACTCTGTGAAATTGTAATCAATTAATGTGGCAAAAAGGTCAACTGATAAAAGAAAAGTACTGCAAATACGTAAACGAGGATCGGCACTTCACGCCATTTTCCGCGGACAATTTTCAAAAGCGGATAGGAAATGAAACCGAGTGCAATGCCGGTAGCGATGCTTGATGTGAGTGGCATCGTTAGAATAATTAAGAATGTCGGGAAGGCTTCATCAAAGTCTTCCCAATTGACTTTTCCAAGGGCTCCAAGCATCAGGCTGCCAACGATGATCAACGTTGGCGCCGTGATGGCAGAAAGGCCTGAAATGGCGCTTACCAATGGGCTGAAGAAAGCGGCAATCATAAATAAAATGGCAACGACAACCGAAGTCAGCCCCGAACGTCCTCCTGAAGCCACACCTGAAGATGATTCAATAAAAGCACTTGTCGGGCTTGTCCCGAAAGCCGCACCAACCGTTGTTGCTACTGAATCTGCCAGAAGCGCCTGGCGGGCACGCGGCATCACATTCCCTTTCATCAGCCCCGCTTTTTCCGCCACTCCGACCATTGTTCCGGTTGTATCAAAAATCGTCACGAGTAAAAATGAAAAAACGACGGAGTATAGACCGTAATGAACAACATCGCTGAAAGCCGTGGCTGGATTGCCAAAAATAAAGAAATGATCCGGCAATTTTGGCACTGCGACAAATCCTTTAAATTTCAACTGACCTGTAAAATAAGCGATAATTCCCGTTACAATCATCCCGAAAAACAAAGCGCCGTTTACATTTAACGCCATGAAAATAAGTGTAGCGGCAAGCCCCGCCAATGCGAGCAATACAGACGGCGAATGGAGATCACCCAGGCCAACGAGGGTCGCTTTATTGGCAGTGATGATGCCGGTTTGGCGCATCCCGATAAAAGCAATAAACAGGCCGATTCCGGCAGTGATTCCATGTTTTAAATTGGCCGGGATCGATTCAATTAATTTTTTCCGAAATGGCGTTAAAGACAAAATCAGAAAGATAATCCCGGCTACAAAAACTGCGCCAAAAGCCGTCTGGTAGGAGATGTGCGTATGTCCCCCGCTGACGATGGACGCAAAATAGGCGTTTAATCCCATCCCTGGCGCAATGGCGATCGGATAGTTGGCAAATAGCGCCATCCAGAGTGTCCCAATGACAGTAGAAATAATGGTTGCCATGAAGACGGTGTCAAAAGGAACGCCGGCAGAATGGAGAATAATTGGATTGACGACGACAATATAGACCATTGTCAAAAACGTTGTCGTTCCGGCTAACGTTTCCGTTTTAACGTTTGTTCCTAATTCTTTTAAATTAAAAAAGGAAGATAACATGAGAAGCCTCCTCAAATAACGAACATTAAATTAACACGATTACTATATTATTCGTTTTTAGTTTGGTTTGCAATAGGTTTCTATGAATAGAATTCGTTTTTAGCAGGCAAATCATGTATAAGTCTTGAAAGGGCCGAATTGTGATAAAATAAATGTAGTCGAATATAGCGTTTCGGGAGGACATAAAGATGAAAGATCTATTTAATTCGGATAATAACAATAAGAAAAAGGGAATGGGCTTTACGATTATTAGCGGTGACTCAACGAGCGGCCACGGCGGGTTTGGCGTTGGCGCATTAAGCCTTGACCATGTGACGCCTGTCATCGTTGATCCAGAAGACAACACTGCCTATGTTGACATGGGCGCGATGCATGCGAGGAGCGATGTTGAAAAACGGATTAAATTCACGCCCAATCGTGAAGATACACCAAACCCGAGATTATACTGGCTCGTTTGGGTGACGATTAACCGCAATGCGGAAGGTCCGTATTATTACGGCGTCACGGCATGCGAGATGCAAATTGATAAAGAAGCCCGCCGCGGTTACAAAAGCTTGCCGGAACATGTTAACCGCATGGATAAGTCGATCAAGGGCCATGTGATCGTCGACGATATGGATGAAAAATCAAGAAAGCTATTAGGGAATTTCCTGAAGTCACACAGTGAAGAAATGTTCAATCGCTCAAGTGATGAAGTGAAGAAATTGGTAGATTAACTGGAAAAGTTATGAACCTTTTTTGAACATTTTCTAAAAACTCTGTCACAAATAATGAGAATGAAGTAAACTCCAGTATATAGCATTGTACACACAATGTTACTAGGACAATAAAATGCCCGGAGGAGACCGACTCCTCCGGGCATTTTATTTTTGGACGGAATTACTGCACCAATTGGCGGAATTACTGCACCAATTGGCGGAATGATTACTCAATTCGGCGGAATTCTTTCACAGTTTGGCGGAATGATCGCCAAAATCGGCGGAATTCATCCCCGAAATGGCGGAATTAAGCAAAATCACTGTTTTCGTCACCACGAAAATAGCTTCCGGAACCAGCTTTTTTCTTTTTTCTTATGATGCTGGCTCTTTTTATGTCCCCCGTGTTCGTTGCAATAGTCTTTCGGCTCCGTTCCCTTCACATAATACGTCAAGCGTTTGACAGGACAATTTTTCGTGGCGCGTTTTCCGTTGGCGGGATCGACTTTAACGGCTACGACGCCTTTTGGTTTTTTAAAAGAAAGAACGGGTTGATCTTCTAACGCATGTTCCATAAATTTGACCCAAATTTTCTTCGAATAGCTTGAATCGTGGACGGGATCAAGTATACGGCCCTGATCATAGCCGACCCAGACGCCCGTTGTTAACTGCGGCGTAAAACCAATCATCCAGCTGTCATTTGGCGTCGATCCCGATTTCCCCGCTGCCGGCCGGGTTAAATATTTGCTGATGCTAGCACCCGTTACTTTCGTATAATCGTTCAGCCGCTCATCGAACGTTCCAGTAAGAAGCCCGGTCATGACAAACGCTTTTCTTCGATCAAGCACTTGCTTTCCTTTCTTTTCATTTTCATAGATCACTTTTCCGGAATGATCGGTAATTTTCGTAATGAATACCGGATCGAAGCGTTTTCCGCCATTTGCGAATAAATTATAGGCATTGGTCATTTCAAGCACGCTCGTTCCTTTAGAGCCGAGAGCCAACGACGGAATTGGAGCGAGCGGGCTTTTGATTCCAAATTTATGGGCGGTTTTTACAAGTTTTTTCGGACCTAAAAAAAGGTTCGTCTTTACCGCATAGATGTTATCCGATAACGCTAAAGCCTGTGCTAATGTAATAAAATCATAGGCGTAGCGGTTGTTGAAATTGTGCGGTTCATATTCCTGGCTTCCTGTTCCCATCGCGAATGTCGTTGGCTCACTGCGGATCGACGTCGAAGGGGTGTAGCCGTTTTCCAATGCACTATAATAAAGGAAAGGCTTAAACGTCGATCCCGGAGCGCGAGTTGCCTGTGTCGCGCGGTTAAACGGGCTTTCTTCATAATCTTTTCCACCGACAAGGGCTTTTACTTGCCCGTTCCTCGGATCCATGGCGACAAGAGCGGCTTGAATGTCAGCGTTCTTTCGGAGTTCTTCATCTACTTCCTGTTCCGCTTTTTCCTGCATGTTTACATCAAGCGTTGTATAAATGTGAAGACCGCCAAAATCAATTAATTTCGGATCAAGATTTAATTTTGATTTTAAAATGCGCATCACTTCATCTTGAAAATATGGCGCGATCTTCGGCGGGGCTATTGCCTGCTGCTCATGAAAATGAAGCTTAGCGTGGCGGGCCGAAACTGCATCAAGCTTTGAGATGATTCCTCTTTTTTGCATCGCCTTTAAAATCGTCGCTTGCCTTTGTTGAGCCCGCTCGAGATGCGAAAAAGGAGAATAATATTCCGGACCTTTCGGAATGCCGGCAATCATCGCGGCTTCTGGCAATGTTAAGTCTTTCGCTTCTTTTCCGAAATAGTATTCAGCAGCCGATTGAATGCCGTATGCCCCGTGTCCGTAGTAGATCGTATTTAAATAGCCTTCAAGAATCTCTTTTTTTGAATAATTCATTTCCAGACGGAGCGTATAAAACGCCTCCATAAGTTTTCTCGTCCACGTTTTATCATGGGTCAAAAAAAGATTGCGGGCGTACTGCTGGGTAATTGTGCTTGCCCCCTGCACCTTGCCCCCCGCTTTAATGTCGGCAAGGATGGCTCCGGCAATCCGTTTGAAATCAAACCCATGATGGCTGTAAAAGTTGTTGTCTTCGATTGCGACGGTAGCATTGACAAGCGCGGGACTGATTTTATTTAAAGGCACCCAATAACGGTTTTGCCCCGATGGTTTCACTTCGCCGATCACCGAGCCATCATTCGCATGGATGATCGTCGTTTGCGGCACGAGAATGGGAGGAGGTCCCATCATTCTTGCAGCAAGTAAAAGGCCGAGAAAACTTGCGAACATGAAGCCGCCTGCCACAAGAGCCAGTTTAGCGAAAAACGCTCTTTTCCCTTTTTTAAAAACCCGCTTCCGATGTTGACCCTTTTCCAACGAAATGTGCCTCCCTTTTCGTGATTGATTCTCTTTCGATGCACGGGTGATGCAGTACATGTGCATTCTTATCTGTTAGTATTGCAAAGAACCCGGCCGCTTAAACATGCGGGCAATCGCCGGTTAAACAGGGAAGAGTTAAAGAATGATATACTAGTACTAGCAATCAATTGGAGGTTATCGATCATGTTGATTAAAAATATTCGTTATCTTGTCTTAGAGGAGGGAAATTGGGCCGCCAACCAGGGCGATATATTCATTAAGGACGGGAAATTCCATGAAATCGGCAATGTGAAGCATGCAGAGAATGAGAATGAGATCATCGATGGGAAAGGGATGCTTGCCATACCAGGGCTTGTCAACGGGCACCAGCATACGCCGATGTCGCTCTTACGCTGTTATTGTGATGATTTACCGTTAATGGATTGGCTAAACAAAAAGATGCAACCGGCGGAAATGAAAATGACGGATGAAGACCGCTATTGGGGAGCGATGCTGTCTATTGCTGAAATGATCAAATCGGGAACAACGACATACGCGGACATGTATATCGGCATGGACACGATTGGACGGGCGGTAGAGGAAAGCGGAATCCGCGCGTCTCTTGCAAGGGGGTTGATCGCGATGGACTCCGACTATGAAGGGCGGCTGAAGGAAGCGGCGGACGTCGTTGACAAATGGCACGGAAAAGCAAATGGGCGGATTACGGCGATGATCGCTCCGCATTCGCCGTATTTGTGTCCGCCGGAGTTCTTGAAAGACGTGGTCCAATTGGCGAAAGAAAAAGAAAAGCCGCTGCATACCCACCTTGCGGAAACGATGGATGAAACCGCCATTATCGAGGAGCGCTACGGAATGAGCCCGACGGCGTATTTGGAAAGTGCCGGGATGTTTGACGGCACCCACGTATTGCTGGCCCACGGCGTTCATTTCAGTAAAGAAGATGTGGCTATTTTAAAACAGATAAAAGGCGGCATCATTCATAACCCGGTCAGCAATGCGAAGCTCGGCTGCGGCATAAGTGAGGTTACCGGTTTAATGAAAGAAGGAATGGCAATCGGCCTCGGCACAGACGGAGCCGGCAGCGCAAGCACGCTGGACCTTTTTATAGAAATGAAGGCGGCGACATGGATGCAAAAGCTGCTCTATAAGGATGCCTCTGCCTTATCAGCCGGTGAAGTGCTAAAAATGGCAACTATCAATGGGGCCGAAGTGCTCGCGCTCGGAGATGAAATCGGGTCAATCGAAATCGGGAAAAAAGCCGACCTCACGCTCATCGATATGGGCAAGATCCATTTAACGCCTGCGCATGATGATGTTTCGCTCCTTGTTTATTCAGCGACAGGGCAAGATGTCGATACGGTCATTATTGATGGGAAAGTTGTCATGCGGGGCAGGGAGCTGCTTTCGATCGATGAAGAAAAAGTCATTTTTGAAGCGAAGGCGAGAACGGAAGCCTTAATAAAAAGAGTATAAAAATGCAAGTAGATTATGAAAAAGGTAAATGCTATAATCGTTATGTTTGATTAAAAAACAACGATGCTTGGCATTTCGAATAATGAAAAGCGGCAAAGAAGCACGCTACGTTTTGGCTGGCCGCGATCAAGAAAAAAAGGAGTGATGAACGTGGAATTATGGTTCACGGAAAAGCAGACGAAAAACTTTGGAATTACAGCGAAGATCAAACGTACATACGTGACGGAGCAAACGGAATTCCAAAAGCTTGATATGGTAGAAACAGAAGAGTTTGGGAACATGCTTGTTTTGGACGGTATGGTCATGACGACGCAAAAAGATGAGTTCGTCTATCATGAAATGGTGGCGCACATCCCATTGTTTACCCACCCAAATCCGAAGCAAGTGCTTGTCGTCGGCGGCGGTGACGGCGGGGTTATTCGCGAAGTGTTGAAACACCCATCCGTTGAAAAAGCGACATTGGTTGAAATCGATGGAAAAGTCATCGAATACTCGAAGCAATATTTGCCTGAAATTGCCGGCGAACTTGACAACCCGCGCGTTGAAGTTAAAGTGGACGACGGCTTTATGCATATTGCAACAAGTGAGAACAAGTATGATGTGATTATGGTTGATTCCACTGAGCCGGTTGGTCCTGCGGTCAAGCTGTTTGAAAAAGGATTTTACGAAGGCATTTCCAAAGCGCTGAAAGAAGATGGTGTATTTGTCGCGCAAACCGACAACCCATGGTTCACTCCGGATTTGATTTCGAAAGTATTTTCCGATGTAAGCGAGATTTTCCCGATCACCCGTCTGTACACGGCCAATATCCCGACCTATCCGAGCGGCCTGTGGACATTTACGATCGGCTCGAAAAAGCATGATCCGCTTGAAGTAAGCGACGAGCGGTTCCATGACATTGAAACGAAATATTGGACGAAAGAGCTGCACAAAGCGGCATTTGTCCTTCCAAAGTTTGTTCAAGATTTAATTAAAAAATAATAGCGAAGGCGGCTTACGGGGCACCCGGGCCGCCATTTTCTGAAAGGAGACTGTTTGATGCGATTTGAAGAAGCCTACTCCGGTAACGTGTTTATTTTAAGCAAGCCTGACTTTGAAACGAGTGATGCAGTCATTTACGGGATGCCGATGGATTGGACTGTTTCCTTCCGCCCGGGTTCGCGTTTTGGCCCTGCCCGCATTCGCGAAGCGTCGTTAGGTCTGGAAGAATACAGCCCATATGCGGACAAGCATTTAGAAGAAGTGAATTATTTTGATGCGGGGGATATTCCACTTCCATTTGGCAACCCTGAGCGCAGTTTGAACCTCATTGAAGAATATGTGGGGAAATTGCTCGATGCCGGCAAATTCCCGCTAGGCCTTGGCGGCGAGCATCTTGTTTCCTGGCCAATTTTTAAAGCGATGAAAAAGAAATACGACGATTATGCGATCATTCATATTGATGCTCACGCCGACCTTCGCGAACAATACGAGGGAGAGGCGCTTTCCCATTCAACACCGATTCGGAAAGCATGCGAGTTAATTGGACCTGAAAATGTGTATTCATTCGGTATTCGCTCAGGGATGCGCGAAGAATTCCAATTTGCAAAGGAATCAGGTATGCATCTTTATAAGTTTGACGTAGCCGAACCGTTGAAAAAAGTGTTGCCGACGCTTGCAGGGAGAAACGTCTATGTGACGATCGACATCGATGTTCTCGATCCGGCCCATGCACCGGGAACGGGTACGGCGGAAGCTGGCGGAATTACATCGAAAGAATTGCTGGAAGCGATAATGCTTATTTCTGAGTCTGACGTCAAGGTCATCGGCGCGGATCTTGTTGAAGTGGCTCCTGTATATGATCCGTCCGAACAAACCCCGATTGCGGCAAGCAAGTTCGTTCGTGAAATGCTCCTCGGTTGGGTCAATAAAAAATAACAGTTGGACAATGAAATAGATGAAAGGAAAAGACTAAAATTTTTGATTTTAGTCTTTTTTTGTCGAATAATGTTACAAAACTGTGTCGGAATTTGATATAGTTAACGTGTAGAAATTTTCAACATTTCGGAGGGAGTTGTGAAAATGAGTCTAATGGAAAAAGCAGATGTATTCGATGTAAGCTTTATCCATCACCTTTCCGATGCAGTTATTTTTCTTTCCCATCATCAAAACATCTACTCGTTCAATCCCGCCGCCGAAATGTTATCCGGATATTTGGCAAAAGAGATGGAAGGACAATCGATTACCTCCATCTTGCCTGATTTAGTGATTGAGGATGAAAGACAAATCGAAACGAAAGAGTGGTTACATACGAAAGATGGCCGAATGGTTCCGGTCATTGTGACAATTCAATCCATTCGCCATCAGCCAGAATCGCTGTATTGTCTGATCGTGAAAACGGCTTCGAGTGGTTCTGTAAGGAAAGAAGAAGAGCAAAACTATCAATTTTTATTTGAATATAGCCCGAATACGGTCTTTGCGATTAGCCTTGATGGGAAGATTAAAGATGTAAATAAGTCTGCCGAAGAATATACGGGTTATTCCAGAGATATGCTCATTCACCAGTCATTTGAAATGTTGTTTGATGAGCAAGAATCAAAAAGGGCAGCGAGCGAGCTAAAAAAAGTCACGAACGGAAAATTGCGGAATTGGGAAACGTACATTTACGATAAAGATGGAAAACGAAAAGAAATTGGCATGACCGCCATTCCTGTTATTATGGATCAAAGAGTATATGGCGTTTATGCCATCGCCTGTGATATGACGGAAGTCAAATCGACGGAGGAAATGCTGAAGAAATCCGACACCTTATCGATTGTCGGCCAGCTTGCCGCTTCCGTCGTTCATGAAATCCGCAATCCTTTAACGGCATTAAAAGGATTTATTCAGCTGTTGCAAACGAGAGAAACCGTAAATGCGCAAAAGTATTATCAAATTATGTTCGATGAGCTGAACCGGATTGAGAAAATCGTCACAGAGCTTTTAATTCTGGCTAAACCACAAGTAAAAGATTATGAGAAAAAAAGCATTGAGGACCTGTTAGATTATGTTGTTGCCTTGTTGAAGAGGGAAGCAGAAAATCACAATAGTGAAATAGAATTTCAATCTACAGGTGAGATGCCGCTTGTCGAATGTGATGAGGATGGGTTGAAACAAGTGTTTATTAACGTGGTGAAAAATGCGCTCGAGTCGATGGAAAAAGGCGGGGTCGTCCGCGTATCATGTTCATCCGATGATAAGGACGTCATGATCGCCATTGAAGATGAAGGCTGCGGAATTCCCGAAGAAGATATCAAAAAAATTGGAAAGCCCTTTTATACGACAAAGGATAAAGGAACAGGCCTTGGTCTTATGATCAGCCAACAAATCATTAAAAAACATAAAGGAACGTTCCAAATTAAAAGCAAAAAAGGAAAAGGAACGACCGTCCAAATCACCTTGCCAGTCGCCTGACGCACTTCAACATGAAGTGCGTTTTTTAGTTAGAACAAGCAAAGTTGAAAGGCTCCACCTCGTCATCAATCCGGGGGATCTTCTGAGTAATACTACATCGATTACGTTAAAAGCATATGTAAAAACGGGAAGCGGGGATTACTATTTCGATGGCCTACAGCTTGAGGAAGAATATTATGGCGCTTATAATTTAATCGACAATGGCAATTTTGAAGTAACAGATAGTAACGGAGTACCAGATGGATGGTATTTGCCGGGAACATTGACCTCTTCTGACGGAATAGATTCCACGACGGCTTATGCAGGGAAAAAGTCATTCAAATTAACCGGCAAGCGTGGAGTAGATAAGTTTGTCCGCCAGGAACTGCCGATCAATGGAAAAGCCGGACAAGAAATCACTGTTTCCGGGTTTTCCAAAGTGGATTCTCCAACCGCTTCAGGCCAGTATCAAATGAATGTGGCTATTAACCATACGGACGGCACGACACAGTGGGTGAATGGGGATTTTGACAAAAGCAAGTCCCATGATTGGCAGCATGTGTCATTACGTTTTGCTGCGACAAAAGATTTTAAATCATTAACGGTTTATTACCAGTTTAAAGATCAAACTGGAACTGCATGGTTTGATGCAGCCAAAGCCCAAATCGGGTCCATTCGGACCAAATCAACATATGATTCCAAAGGGAACTATGTCATTAATAGTACCGATCCAAACGGCAACAACGTCTGGAAGTCGTATGATGATGTTGGAAATGTAACCGGAGAAACCGTTGGTGGCGATACCCGGAAATACGAATACGATGCCAACGATAAATTGACAAAAGTCATCGATGAAAACGGAAAAACAACAGTTTATGAGTACGATAAAGCAGGAAACCATACCGCTACGATCAATGCGAAAGGTCAAAAAACAACATCAACGTATGATGAACGAAACAACCAGACATCATTGACGGATGCACTGGGACGCAAGATTACGTACGATTATGATCTTGTGGGGAATGAAGTAAAAACCACTTCTCCAAATGGCAGCATTGTAGAGAATACGTATAACAATGCTGATCGAAAAACGGCAGTTTCGCATAATGGTTCGAAGCGCTATGAGTTTACGTATGATGCCAATGGAAATGTATTAAGTGAAAAGGATCTCCTGACAGGGGTCACGACGAATTATGTTTACGATGCGGATGACAAAGTAAAGGAAAAGTCCGATTCAACCGGAAAGAAAAACACATACACATATGACAAGAACGGCAACGTTGTCAAGAGCACTTTTGCATCAGGCACGACAACGATTACAGTCGACCGCAAAGTAGATAAAAATGACCAGGTGACAAGCATTACGAGCGGGAATACGGCGGCTTCGTTCACTTATACGGAAAATGATCTATTGGCTGGTTTGAAAAATAAGAATGGAACTTTCACACTATATGATTACGATGGAGCTGGTCAGCCACTTCGTTTTTTGACAACGAATTCAAGTGGTGCATTCATTGAATCATTCGATTATACGTACGATGCGAAAGGCAATCGATTAACGGAAGAAACAAAGGATGGAACCGCTAAATTTACGTATGATAAAAGTGAACAGCTTATTAAAGAAGTCCGTCCAAACGGAGACACTTATGAATATACGTACGATGAAGTAGGCAACCGTCTATCGAAAAAAGTAACAAAAGGCTCGACCGTTATAACGGATGAATATACGTATGATGCAGCCAATCAGCTAACCGCCATCAACGGAAAATCAGTTACCCATGATAAAAACGGAAACTTGACGAATGACGGCAAACGAACGTACGTTTATGATGCTGAAGACCGCCTGATTGAAGTGAAAGAAGGAAGCACCTCTGTTGCGAAGTACCAATACAACTCGCAAGGGCTTCGTGTCAGCAAAACAACAGGTTCCACAACGATCAACTACACCTATGACGAAAACAATAATGTAGTCTTAGAAACCGATCAAAGCGGAAATGTCATCGCCTCCTATGTGTATGATGACGGAAACCGTCCATTAACAATGACAAAAGGCGGAAAAACGTACACCTTCCACGGAAATGCACGTGGTGATGTCACTTCCGTAACAGATGAACAAGGGGCTGTTGTTGCTTCGTTTGAATACGATTCCTGGGGTAATATCCTTAAAGAGTCCGGCTCATTTGCATCTCAAGTTCCATTCCGTTATGCGGGATACCGTTATGACCCGGAAACAAAATTTTATTATTTGCAACAACGTTACTACAACCCGGAGATTGGAAGATTTTTAACTCTAGATCCTGATCTAGGCGATAAAGAAAATCCGATTACTCAAAATGGATATACTTATGCGGATAATAATCCAGTATTAAAAGTCGATCCTAATGGTGAATTTGCATGGGCAGCAGGTGCATTTTTCGTACCAGGAATCGGTTGGGTAATTGGAGCTGGAGTATTAGCAGGAACTGCTGTCGGAGCTGGAGTTTATTACTTTAAGGAACATACCAAAAATAAACGAAAAAGCAATTGGAACAAGCATACGAAACCTAGACCAGGCCGGCATAGTGAAAAAAAGAGGCAAAAGAAAAATTGGAAATCAAGAAGTAATAAGAAAAAACGGAAGTAATAGAAAGAAATATAGAATGGAGTGTGTATAATGGACCAGGCAACCCATTTTATTTCGATTTTTGAACGTTCAATTAAAAAGAAGGAAGTGCTTTCTACTTATTTAAATCAATTTGACCCAGAAAAGTGTTCAGTCGGATTCATAGAATCTATTTCCTCAGAACAGTTTATTATGAAACATGTAACACCAGAAGGGATGAGTGATGGTTATATAGTTAGAAAGCTAGAAGATGTATTTAGAATTGATTCCAACGGAGAGTATGAAAAAAGAATTAAATTATTATATACTCTTCAAAATCAAAAACACGAAGATTTTACTGATAAAAATACAATATCCGGGAATACCAATTTGTTCAAGGAGTCCCTCATGATTGCAAAGAAAAAAGATTTAATTGTATCGGTATGTATAGATGAGACTGAAACTCAAGATGACATTATTGGATTTGTTAAAGATGTTAATTCCGAAGAAGTAACAATTTCGCGGATTTCTTTTGAAGGATTTTCGGATGGGGAATCAACTTTTTACTTGGAGGATATTAACAAGCTAAACTGTGATACTAGTGATGAAAAAATTATAAAGTTGTTATATAATCACAGAAAATCAAACAAATAATTAAAAAACTTTTTCCTGGTTGGCTCTCAAAGTGAAATTTTGAGAGCCAACCTTATTGATTATTTTCGGTGTATATTCTGTTGTTCATTAATAAACCAAATTTTTATTTATTACAATCCAGGGGTAGGAAGATTTTTAACCCTCGATCCAGAACTAGGAGAAAAGGAAAATCCGATTACCCAAAATGGCTATACTTATGCAGATAATAATCCTGTCATGATGGTTGCTCCTGATGGTGAGTGAGCCTGGTTAGCAATTAATGTATAGGTATCGCTGTGTATAGTAAATTGGCCGACAAAACGAAGTGGTTGGAAATTTGCCACATATGCATATGCGACCGGTGGAGCATAAATAGGCGGTGCTGACTTTAAAGGGGCACGAATTCTTTATTGGGATATGTAAATCAGATGTCCGTATATTTCAAAACCTATGAAAAAAGCATTTAAGTTTTTTGACTTGAACAGCTCATTTTTTTATTTTTAGGAGGATTTCAAATGGACTGCAAAATTTCCACTGAAGAGTTTTTAAGTTTAATCAATAGAGGTAGCGAAATAAACTTTGAATTTAATGACCAAGAGTATTGGATAAGCCAAAGCAAAGAAAACAATTTGAAAATTATTATTTTAACAAATGTGAATCATCAAGAAGATCCAAATGAGCAAGTTTTTCGAAGTATTGATGAATTCATTAAAAATGCGAATTTAGGTAGTTTCAAATTAATCGACGTTGTTGAGAAATTTAAGATTGAAGTAATTCTTTAGTGTCTGGCCAGTTTTAAGCAGCGTACACCCAGCAATCATTCGATTTATACATACGATGCTAAGATTCAAAATGGACTCTCGCCACAATTAAAGAAAAAAT
>NZ_JBBHZM010000052.1:0-17241 GCF_049843615.1 Fictibacillus sp. Mic-4
AAATCCACGCATCCGCGAGGGATGCGACAGCAATGTCCGGTAGTTCTTTCTTTAACCTAGTTATTTCAATCCACGCATCCGCGAGGGATGCGACGTCAACAATTCCCTGTGTTGGTTCGGTTTCAACTATTTCAATCCACGCATCCGCGAGGGATGCGACTGCCAATCTTTTAGTAGGCCTTGTTCATAATAGGTAATTTCAATCCACGCATCCGCGAGGGATGCGACTTGCAGCTCCTCGTATAAACCGCACCTATAATAAGTATTTCAATCCACGCATCCGCGAGGGATGCGACGTCATCTTCGACGAAGAACTAGGACATTTAAGTTAATTTCAATCCACGCATCCGCGAGGGATGCGACGTTGCGTTCAACGAGTACGGTACATCGCCATCTTATTTCAATCCACGCATCCGCGAGGGATGCGACTATTGTTGTTGATCGTGACGGCCAGCGGGCACTTATTTCAATCCACGCATCCGCGAGGGATGCGACAAAAAACGCCTTGAATTGAGGCTCCAAATAATTGTATTTCAATCCACGCATCCGCGAGGGATGCGACGCCCGTCATGCTGTGGACATTAAAAACTTCTTAAATTTCAATCCACGCATCCGCGAGGGATGCGACAAATCCAGTTCAGAATGAAAGGGGAAAACGTTATATTTCAATCCACGCATCCGCGAGGGATGCGACAAAACGCCTTGAATTGAGGCTCCAAATAATTGTATTTCAATCCACGCATCCGCGAGGGATGCGACAGAAGAATTTATCACAGAGGAGGATGAAGAAATTATTTCAATCCACGCATCCGCGAGGGATGCGACAATTATACATGTAAATGTTTTTATAAATAATTAAATTTCAATCCACGCATCCGCGAGGGATGCGACCTTTTGCATTTTTCTTCGCTTTTGCATCGGCTGCTATTTCAATCCACGCATCCGCGAGGGATGCGACACGGCCCATAGCCCAGACGCGCCCAGCAAAAGTTATTTCAATCCACGCATCCGCGAGGGATGCGACAATTCCGTTTCGCGCGAGCAAAAGCATAAGCGTCATTTCAATCCACGCATCCGCGAGGGATGCGACAACAATTGCGTAAGAAAGGATTAATTACCTGGGAAATTTCAATCCACGCATCCGCGAGGGATGCGACCACTAAATTTTTTGTTCATTTTTCTTGCAACTAGAATTTCAATCCACGCATCCGCGAGGGATGCGACCTTTTGGCGATTCTGATTTCCTGCAAATCAATTATTTCAATCCACGCATCCGCGAGGGATGCGACGTGCAGACACCCTATATTCAATCCAGGTCGATAGACATTTCAATCCACGCATCCGCGAGGGATGCGACATAAGGAGTAAATAATTTAACGGTTTTCTCTAAAATTTCAATCCACGCATCCGCGAGGGATGCGACCGCCGCCGGATTGTGGTCGTTTACTTGGAGTAAAATTTCAATCCACGCATCCGCGAGGGATGCGACGGTAAACATTATTATGACGGTAACGATTTCCTAACAATTTCAATCCACGCATCCGCGAGGGATGCGACGCCGATTACTCGCCCAGGTGTGTTTCCCTATCAAAATTTCAATCCACGCATCCGCGAGGGATGCGACGCTATGTTTACTGTTCGTGATACCCAAAATGGAATTTCAATCCACGCATCCGCGAGGGATGCGACCAATCATCCGACTACGTTGTCGGACAAGTGTGGGATTTCAATCCACGCATCCGCGAGGGATGCGACGACTGATTAAATGCGGATACAGACTGGCCAGTGATAATTTCAATCCACGCATCCGCGAGGGATGCGACCTAAATTTCAAACCATTTGCTACAGCTGCCGATTGAATTTCAATCCACGCATCCGCGAGGGATGCGACTATCGATATCCTGATCATGGTTGATCATCGAGCGAAATTTCAATCCACGCATCCGCGAGGGATGCGACGGAATAGTCAACGCCGGCTCCTAAAATTCCTGTATTTCAATCCACGCATCCGCGAGGGATGCGACCTTATCCGGATTTTTCCCAATAAAAAAAGACGGATTTCAATCCACGCATCCGCGAGGGATGCGACCTCCGTAATGTTCATTATCATACATTGTAAATTATTTCAATCCACGCATCCGCGAGGGATGCGACACAAATTCTCTTCTTTTAACGGGTGACAAAGAAGGATTTCAATCCACGCATCCGCGAGGGATGCGACACGCAACAAGAATTACGTGCAAATCAGCTAGCTGATTTCAATCCACGCATCCGCGAGGGATGCGACGACTGATTAAATGCGGATACAGACTGGCCAGTGATAATTTCAATCCACGCATCCGCGAGGGATGCGACGCCGATTACTCGCCCAGGTGTGTTTCCCTATCAAAATTTCAATCCACGCATCCGCGAGGGATGCGACTAACGGTATCAATTCCAACCTGTCCGCCAGTACCTATTTCAATCCACGCATCCGCGAGGGATGCGACGATCATCCCATTCATAAACATCTTCAGTACTACGATTTCAATCCACGCATCCGCGAGGGATGCGACGATCAAATATTCATCCGATACTCTAAAAACTACATATTTCAATCCACGCATCCGCGAGGGATGCGACTTGACTTAACTTTACTTTTTGAAGATTCTTCATTGATTTCAATCCACGCATCCGCGAGGGATGCGACCGGATGTTCAAACCTTGATTACACCTAAAGGAAAAATTTCAATCCACGCATCCGCGAGGGATGCGACGATCGTTATTCGTACGGTCCTTACGCTTTGGTAATATTTCAATCCACGCATCCGCGAGGGATGCGACCTCTTGATTTAGAGCAAATTGACAATACACTGTATATTTCAATCCACGCATCCGCGAGGGATGCGACGCCAAAAGTAACACGAAAAGAAATGAAGGTATGATTTCAATCCACGCATCCGCGAGGGATGCGACTCTTAATGATGTGTACCCTTTTTTAAGGAGCCTTTATTTCAATCCACGCATCCGCGAGGGATGCGACGGCGATTTTTTGATTAAAACAAATAAAAATCGCGGAATTTTAATCAAAATCGCCATTTTCTTTAATTAATTAAAGAACATTATTTACAAAAAAATCAATAAAAGGAAATTCACGGCGTAAAATCAAGTGCGAATCAGCCTGGAAATCCATGTGCACTTTATGTTCGCACTAAAAAATTAAAGGTCCTTCTAAGTCGACAGATTCTCCTACGCCAATATGCTCAACCTTCGTTTTATAATTATTGCCTAACTGATAGAACCGGAGGCTATCCTGACTTTCATCGATAATATTTGCTAATTCTATTTTTAAAGAAGTAAATTGAGTGGCATCTACAACACATTCAAATACTGAATTTTGAACCCGTTGACCATAATTTTGACAAACTTTTGAAACTCTTCGGAGTCTTTTTTGTCCTGCACTACTAGCTGTGCTTACATCATACGTAATTAATACTAACAATAAGGCATCACCTACTTCCATAAAAATGGCGGGTACTCATCAAGGTCATTACGTAAATGGCGTGCTAACAACAATGCCTGAGCATACGGAACAAGTCCCCACATAATTTTTTCACCAAGGTAAGGATGGGTGATTTTTTCTTGCTTTTTATTTTGCCATGCCGCCAAAAACTTTTTCCTTGCTTCGTCTGTCATGATCACCGCGCCATTTTCTTTTTTCAAAAAGTCATTTTTATTTACTACTTTTTTATTAATCAGTGAAAGGACAAACTTATCTGCGTAAATACCTCTTAGTTCTTCCATCACATCTAACGCTAAAGATACTCTTCCCGGTCGATCCCTGTGTAAAAAGCCGACATAGGCATCCAATCCTACACCTTCTAATGCAGCTGCCATATCATTGGATAATAGTGTATAAGCAAACGACAGCATTGCATTGACGTTATCTAATGGAGGACGTCGGGAACGAGAGTGAAAATAAAATTCATCTTTTTGTTGCAGAATCATTTGATTGAACAATTTATTGTAGCTTATCGCAGCCTGTCCTTCTAAACCGCGTAATCGCTCTAAATCTTCACATTTCCTCACTTCAAGAATGATCGATGATAAATGTTGAGAGATTTCTTTGAATTCTGCTACGTTTACCCGTAGTGGATAATCTCTAGTCATTCTTTCAAGTATCCACTTATTATTGTAAATCTTTCCAACAATAAAATTACGAGCAATCTTCGCCGATAAAAGCTCATTATCTGAAACTTGGTATTGCTTCTTTCTTAAAATCACATTTCCTTTACTTTTTCCGATTACCCGTGCTAGAAACCTTCCGTTCTTCGTAAAAAAAATCAACGAGATGTTTCTTTCAGCGCAATACCCCATTAATGCAGGACTTGCTCCCGTATAACCAAACGATACGATGGATTCTAAATTGTGAAGCGGCAATCTTCCTAACTTTTCTTGCTCTTTAAGAAGAACTACATTATCTCCATCCAATGATAAATATACGTCGGATTGAGTAACAAATAATGTATTTAGAAGTTTTTTCATTCATGGATCTTCCCTTCAATATAGCTTTTAACCGATCGTTTATTCATCAATTTGGGTAAGCAAACATTTTGAAGGGAACAATTTTTACAAAAAGTACCCATTTTTACTTTCGGAGTATGTTTTCGGTTATAAAGTCCATGCATTTCAGCGACGATTGCCCTAACTTTATTTTTATGTTGATCGGTAAATTGCACTTCAACCCTATGTTTGATTTCATGATAAAACATGTAACCTACGTTTATTTCACAGAGTAACATTTCCTCTAAACACATCGCCTGAGCAGTTAATTGTAAAATATCCGCGTCGTCCAGTTTTGGTTTACCTCGTTTGTACTCAACAGGATAAGCTACATACTTTCCTTCAGCACCTTCTATTGCTACTCCGCAATCATCATCTCGAATAAACTCTACTACATCGCAAATACCGGTAATTTTGAGATTATTTGATTTCACGGGCATTGCACGGACAATAAGTTTATCTTTGCGCTTCTCTCTAATAAATGGTTGATCCGCCTTTTGATGAAGATGTTGTCCCTCAACCGTTCTAACGTTTTCTTCCCATTGCTGCTCAATGTGAATGAGGGCCCATTGCCGTCTGCAAAATTGGAAATGCTGTATGCCGGACAGCATGAGATAGTCTTCTTCATTAAAGTCCATCTATGACCTCAACATATAAACCTTCTAATTCATTCACTTCAATGCTATAATCATCGATCGATTTAGGTTCTTCCGTTTTTGGTTTTATATCCAATAAACGATGAACTTTGGCTGAAGAATATTGTCCAAGTTTGGAATGGTGTTTCCACCAGAAAACTTTATTAACCTCTATGCTTCCTTCGGGTCGTGCCGACGATGCATCATTTTCAAATAACGTAACTAAAGCTTGTTTAATTTTTTCAGCATCTTCATTTGTAAAACCTGTTTTTTCTGCTAGTTGTGTATTGATACTTCCGTAAAATACATAAACACCAAAGTCAACTCGATGCTTCATTCCCATTGTGTCAGAGCCTTTATCTTTTCCCGGTTCGGAATTCACGCTCTTTGTAATTTGCATGCTCGTAATATCAATTGGATTTACACTTGTTGCCGTATGAATCGATACCGGTCCCCTAATTCCAACTGAGACTCCCGATCCTTTCCCTGTGCCTTTAAATGCAAAAACTTGTCCAAAACTTCGTACATCAATCCATTCTTGACAAGCCCTCATGGCAAATTCCTCGCTCGAGCCATCTTTTGATTTCATTATATTGGAAAGTTCTGAATTGGCCTCTGCACGCTCTCTTAAACTTTTAAACTGATCAATTTTCCTATCGTTCGACTGGACAAAAATGGATTCTCCCATATCTTGAAGGCGATTTCTTATTTTTCTTTTGATGGCGACATCCGATATTTCGCCGTGTCCATCATAATTTTGCCGCGGTCTATTTCCATTTAATGGATCACCGTTTGGGTTTGCTTTCGTTACCGATAATACAACAGCAAAGTCAATTTTGTGGTCTAACACTGTCATCTTCAAATCCCCCTTAATTTGTTGATTCTTCTTTTACACCTTCAGTTTCTTTTTTCTGATACAACTCATGCCGCTGGCTGTAAAAACCTAATAAATATTTGCCTGATAAAGGTTTGTTGTTGAAATCATCAAAATGAATTTTTGACGCTACCTCATCAATGATTTTAGATAAATACAAGCCCTTTGTACCTAGTCGGGCTTGATAAGGCTGAAGGCTCTCCTGGATCGTTTTCCATGTTCTTGCCGGATGTTTAGAAAATGAATTCATATAACGAATTGCGTTTGTTGTTCGCGATTCATCAGAACCTAGCGCACGTCTTTCTAAAACATCCGCTACGGCTAACAAACGTCCGAACAAATAATCACGGTCATTGTTTTCTGTATCGAGTGCCACGTTATACCCCTCCATTTTATTGATTAATGCACATGTAATACTCAGTGTTTTTTCCCATTCCCATTTATCCATTGACACGGGATTTGAAGCACGGTAATAAGCACTTCTAAGGATATCGAGTGGAATTTTTTTATCATCAATAATACAAGGGAGCATGCGTTCCATTAATCCTTTGACCACTTTCTCGTTTGCTTTCGGTCCATAGGCTGCAAACGCAATATCTTTCGTTGCCGGGGCCCCGTAAAATTGAACAAACTCATTTTTTTCATTTTTTCTGTAACGATGAAGCCAAACACATGTCTTATGCCACTTTTTAAGTCTATCTAAATAGAGCTCCTTATCTATACTGCGATAGTAAAGAACCGCCAGGCGACCTGTTGTTGCAGAATCAAGGACTAAAATTGTTACATCCGATTTATTTGTTAAATTATTTTTATATCCATCTATTGCTTTGGCCACTTCATTCGCAAATACTTGATTCGTATACGATTTTCTTTCTTTCATTAAAACCGAGGCGGGATCAATCGCAAACGTGTCAACCATAGGATCAGGAATATCAAGATCATCATTGGCCCATACGAGAAATACTCGTTGATCAACGATTTTCCCCTGCCGATTAATCAACCATTTCAACGCATTATGCGCTTTTTGCGACACTTCATAACTAATACTTGCAACCTCGTTGCTTTTTGTAAAACGTCCTCTAAATGTAAAACCGCTCGTATCATTTGCTGAGATTAACTTTGCTTTATCAGCTGCATTTCTTATTTTGTTTGCATGTCTTTCAGTTCCAGGTAACCTTTTTCCTGTTACGAAACAAAGATCCTCGTCGTTTAGTAATTCATTATAAAAGCGAATGTAAGATTCATAAACTTCTTTATCCCTCCAAACTTTCGTTAAACGTTTAGTAGGAGAATGAACATTAAAACGTACGAAAGCGCTTTCTTGTCCGCCAACAAGAGCCGAAAATAGTGGAGGTTTTTCACCATGCAGCGATTCATACTTTTTGTCCCATTTTTCTATCAATTTTCCATCAGTATCTAAGTGCAAAATTTTTTCCTCTACTAAATCTTTAATTAACTGCCTCTTACTTAAATAGTGATAAATGCTTTTAATTTTGGAATGAGCATAAGGTGATTCAGCCCATTCTTCTAATTGTTTAATATAGTATGTAAAGGGCTCTTCTTTTTTTATTTTCCCACCATATGCCACAAAGTCCCCTGCTACATAGTTCAGTTTATCGTGGAGTGGATAGGGCGCAATTCCTGAAGACCGGCTTGATGATTCCTCCGTACATGGAATAATTGTACTTGCATCGTTTTTATCAACCACGTTAGCAGAATGAAACTCGCCATCTTCCGTTATGTTTACTTCAATTTGTGCATTTTGTGTCGTATGAGAAATAGGAAGTAGTGTATACTCCTGATCATTACGTTTTTTTTCAATTACCCCCACTTGATCTAGATTAGACTCATAGGTTTCATATAGATGCAATAACCAACTCATCACCTCACCCCTTTTCTAACTGATTAAACAGATTATCTACCGATTGAACATTAGAATCATCAAATTGTTTTGGCTCCATGTCGGAAATTTTTCGAATATGTGTACATTGATCAGGCCTTATAAATTGGATCACACCATTTTTCATAACTGGATTCCAAAGGCGAACTTCCATCTGATTCCTGCCCGTTTCATCAGGATAATTAATGCCGTGAACCATTGTGCCAAGGTGAATCTCTCCATAGTTGTCATAAAAGCTTGTACCTTCTCCGAACACACACGGCTCTACATAACCCTGACATTCTCTAGCACCGAGAAAGATGTCTCTCCGTCCCCCGGCTTTAAGAGACCGTTTTAGAATGTTATGATGTTTATTCTCGTTACGGTCAAACGCCATGTCCGGTCGGTATGGATTAAAGATAAAATGAGCTCTTACTTGATAGCGGACATCTTTCAAATACGTATAATTAGCAAGCGTATTTCCTCCACCATACTCAATTGGACGAATGCCTTTTGACTCCATACGGATTGGGTTCATTACTCTTACTTCATCAACGACCATTAATAAAGTCGGTTTCCAGTAGATTGATTCTACTATTCCTTTGAGCGCCTGGTACGTTGGGACTTGATAGGAAAGCTTCTCCCCGCCCATCTTTGTTAATGGATCCGTAAACAGGGCATACTTACCGTAAACTTCAAATTCGATTCCATTTCTCATTTTCTCACCCCCTTCCAATTATCTAACGATTCAATATTATCATTCAATTAAAAATTAGTAAATAGTATATTATATGAAAACAAAACTAATTTTGAGTTTACATGTTATAATAAATTGTCGCTTTATAAAAGCGTGGATTGAAAAATATACTATACTATTTAAAAACCTATCTTTTTTTCAAGATAGGTTTTTAAAATATGTTAAACCCAAGTCCACTTTCATTACCAATGTCTAAACCAAATTCGGTATTATATGCTCCTTCTTTCAAAGCTAAAATTTTTCCATCAAAATAGCTGACTACCCCATCATTTTGTTCCAATAGTTTTCGTTCATACTCATAAAGATTGATTGTATATTGCTGGGCCTTCTTCAATAATCGAGTAAGATCATCAATTGATCGATTCCCATTTAATTCCGCAATTATCTCTTTCCCTTCACCATATGGGACAAGAAAAGAAGAAGTATGGTTATCAATGACTTGAAAGTTCTCCGCCGCTGTTTTATAACTGTTTACGATAAATAAAGGAAGGTGTTTTAGTTCATTATGAACATAGGCTTGATAGTAACTGGAATTGGTTTTCGTTGCAGTTAAAAGTTCAATCATTTCTTTTTTTAATTTCGGTATAAAATAATTTAAATCTGATTCGAATTCAGTATAAAGCTCTTTAAAATACCGTTCCATTGCATGCCTCGACAATATATTGCCGCCATGGCTAGATTTATCGCGTCCAATATCCACCAGAATTTTTCTTGCTACCTGTTTACCTACTTTAATTTCTTTTAGATGCTTTAGGTTCTCTTCCTCATGATCAATAATGTAGACATTTTGAACATCCTCCTCCCCATGCCGGTTACATCTTCCGGCAGCTTGAGCAATGGAGTCCAACCCCGCTAACGATCGAATGACACACTGGAAACTGACATCTACCCCTGCTTCAATTAATTGTGTGCTAATGCATATGATCTTCTTTTTCTCTTGAAGGTGCTGTCTTACTTCAGTTAAAATTGTATTTCTATGAGCAGCACACATTGACGTGCTTAAATGATAAATTGGAATTTGGCTCTCTTTCTCTTTCAATCGGTGATATAAATCTTTAACGACGGTTTTCGTGTTTAATATGACCAACACACTTTGAACTTCTTCTATTTTTGTTTTAATAAAATGAGAAAGTTTTTCATTATTAAACGTTTCATTTGTTGCTCTGTCGACAATCTCAACTCGTTTAAATGCCTCAATAACATAATCCAGTTTGTTGATTATTTCCGCATCAGTATCGACATCCAATTTATGTTGAACAAAATCAAGTGCCGGCTGAGTAGCGGTGCAAAGGATGATACTGGAACGACCAAACGTTTTTATAAAGTTTAACGCTTGATTAAATAAAGACACGCATGAAACGGGAACTTTTTGTACTTCGTCAAAAATAATAACCGACTCACTTATATTGTGAAGTCTTCTAATATTTCTGCTTCCCTTTGCATAAAAAACATTCAAAAATTGAACCATAGTCGTAAAAATAATCGGTGAATCCCAATTATCTTTCGCAAGTTTTAGTTTTTGCCGTATATTAATTATGCCATCTTCATTTTCGTCATCATCATTCCAATCTTCTATAACGTTAGAATGATGTTCTAATATATTGGCTTCATCTTTTAATATTTTTCTAACTTCTTCTGCATTTTGTTCAATTATAGTTGTATAGGGAACGACATAAATTATCCGTTTTTTGTTATAAAGTGAAGCGTGTTTTAGTGCATATCTTAAACTTGCTAACGTTTTCCCGCCACCAGTTGGAATTGATAATGTATAAATTCCAGATGGTCTTTCGGCAAATTGGTCACATTGATTAGACATATCTCTTCTTAGAAGATTAATAGGTGTATCCGCATTCTGATGGTTTTTAAATGAGTTGATTTTCGTGATGAGTTTTTCGTAGTATGTATTAAAAAGTTTATTGCAATTGTTTGATGGTTCGATCGGCTTATTTTCTTCAAATCGCCTTGTATTTGTCCGATCAGCATCAATTAATGCACTAAAAATAAATTTCGTTAAAAACATTAATTGACTCTCAAAATTTCCGGAAGGCACTTTTGATAAAAAAATTTCCAATTCCATAGCAGCCTTATTTACATAATCGTTGAAATCAGCTTCATTTATAACATGATCAAAAAAGAGCTGCTTAGCCATTTCAAATTCAGCTAATTCTTTATCCCGTACACGATTTAAATAATTTGATTCTAAATTCGGGTTTAAAAAATCTTGAAGATACGAATGGTGGGAAATAATCGCATTACCTACGATTTCAGCGACAATTCCTTTATACCGATCAATATGTTCCGTATGGTAGAGTTCGTATAAGAGTTTTCCACCTGAAGTTGAATGGTCAACGCTTCCTCTTTTTGGCGGTGACTCAGGGTTACTTGCTGCTTCCAGTATGTATTCTCTAAACTCATTAGTGTATTTACCCATATCATGAAGTAGGCCGGCAAGACCGGTTAGATGTTTAATCCCTATTTTTTCTCCATAGGATTCGGCTAATGATTTAACTTCCAATAAATGTTCCTCAACGGTTTGAATCTCATTATCACTTTCACGAATGTGAGCGATATAATTCATTAGTCCCCCTCCGGCAATGAAATTTCTTCCACTATAACCTTGATTATACATCAAAGTAGGTAGATTTTCCTTATTTTTATTAAGTTTTTTTACTATCAGTTTCTAAAGAAAAACTCAAGCATTCTTTTGGTTCAAGTTTTGAATCAAAAATTCATCCGCTATGTTTTTTGTAACTGTATATTTTTATCAACTATCATATCTGGAAGGATGCAACAATTCCTTCATGGTCAGCCGTTGCAATTTGAAAAATTTCAATCCACGCATCCGCAAAGGATGCGACAGTATATACTATTATTAATGAGGCAGTAAGAGAAATTTCAATCCACGCATCCGCAAAGGATGCGACCCGGTTGTCATTCAAACAATTCTTAACAATGCAATTTCAATCCACGCATCCGCAAAGGATGCGACCCAGATTCCTTCATGGCAATGGTAACAAGTGGAATTTCAATCCACGCATCCGCAAAGGATGCGACGATGAAAAAAGCGCCAAAAGTATAATTAACCATTTATTTCAATCCACGCATCCGCAAAGGATGCGACGACAATACGGGTATAGAAAGGCGAAAATATTCGGATTTCAATCCACGCATCCGCAAAGGATGCGACTCGTGACACGCTTGAATCCATTGAGGATGCTATCATTTCAATCCACGCATCCGCAAAGGATGCGACGATCGTGCAATACTAACGGCTCCTTATTTACTGGAATTTCAATCCACGCATCCGCAAAGGATGCGACGTAAGCGCCGGTTGCATAGCGAAATCTACTATTTATTTCAATCCACGCATCCGCAAAGGATGCGACCGCTTCCATAATAGCGTAGTTGGATCGACTATCAATTTCAATCCACGCATCCGCAAAGGATGCGACGATTTAAATAAATTAACAGGCAGCAAGTCTCTTATTTCAATCCACGCATCCGCAAAGGATGCGACGATGCTAATGTTTTAAAGTTACTGGACTTTTCCAAATTTCAATCCACGCATCCGCAAAGGATGCGACGATTTTCGATTTTCTGTAACTCCTTGTCACTGATATTTCAATCCACGCATCCGCAAAGGATGCGACAGCAAACAATCATGTATAATAAACTCAAACAATGATTTCAATCCACGCATCCGCAAAGGATGCGACGGCCGGCTCAAACTTTATATTGGTCGGAAATGGTGATTTCAATCCACGCATCCGCAAAGGATGCGACTTGAAGCGATTAATCATGTCATACTCTTTATCTATTTCAATCCACGCATCCGCAAAGGATGCGACTTCATACCGAGACGATCCGCAAGCTCTTCTTGTATTTCAATCCACGCATCCGCAAAGGATGCGACGGCGATTTTTTGATTAAAACAAATTAAAACCACGTAATTTTAATCAAAAAAGCCATTTTCTTTAATAAATTAAAGAACAACATTTACAAATAAATCAATTAAAGGAAATCAGTTGAATTAATTATGGTGCGAATCTACCTGAAAATCTATGTTCACTTTACATTCACACTAAAGTTCTTTTACTCAACAGATATTTAACATCGCCACTATTCACATAAACGACATCCTGTATCCTTAATTTGATACAGGTATTTTTCTAGTAAGGGAGATTCACTCTTTCTTTAACAATTTGTGGGTTTTCCCAAAATTTTAAAAGCCTCTTGAACTTTCATCATTTAATTTATTTCGTCAACTGGCTAATTCGAAATATAGGCAGATTCATAGTGTCCGGAGGTTCTTTTAATTCATGTTTTAATAACATCTCGTCTACAGGAGTTAAACGAAATCCTATAACGTTCAGTTCAATAGAAAGATTTTCGGTATTTGGCTCTGATTTCACTTCACAATATGCAATTACCCCATCGCTATTACGCTCATGACCATCTGACGCCAAATAAAAACCTGATCTCCTTTATGTATCTCATCCTTATAATACTTTTGACGAATATCCCATTCGATTCTTTTATTTTCTTTTACATATGTATCGACATCAAAATGTTTTGGATTACCCTGAAAATCCAGTATGCCATCAAAAATCTCTCCCAATAATCAAATGAAATTACCTTTTTCAGCACTCTAAAAAATGAATTTTTTCAATTATACTACACATTATAGCATTTTACCCTCTAATCAATTGAAAATTCTTCCTTAGGCACACCGTTATTTATTCATATCTCAAAACTGTGTTTCATCTGAATAGCAATAAAGAAGCAAGCTCAAAATAACATTAATATTTCAATAAGAATTTAGGTGAAGCCATTGGATCAAAATGAAAAAAAGCGGGCGAAGTTTAGAAAAAATTCAGAAAGAAAGCTAAAAAAAGATGATATTACCATTGTGGATACAAAAGACGCACGAAAAGCAGTTGTGGCAACTGCCCTTGGAAATGCGATGGAGTGGTTTGATTTTGGTATTTACTCTTATTTGGCCGTGATCATAGGAAAAGTGTTTTTTTCGGGGGTAACGGGACCGCTCCAAATCGTGTATTCATTTGCGACCTTTGCGGTGGCGTTTATCGTTCGTCCTCTTGGCGGAATGTTTTTTGGCATGTTGGGTGATAAGTTAGGCCGAAAAAAGGTGTTAACCATCACTTTAGTCTTAATGTCTTTGGCTACTTTAAGTATGGGGTTGATACCGAGCTATAGAACGATTGGAAATTTGGCTCCTATCCTTTTGCTTTTAGCCAGATTGGTTCAGGGATTTTCCACAGGCGGTGAATATTCGGGTGCCATGACGTTCATCGCGGAATCTTCACCTGATAAAAAAAGAGGTTTTTTCTCAAGCGGGTTAGAAGTAGGAACATTAATTGGATATATTGCCGGATCCGGCATCGTAACGCTACTAAGTTATCTACTTGGTCCGGATAAAATGCTCGATTGGGGTTGGCGTATTCCATTTTTTATTGCCGCACCGATAGGTCTTGTTGGCCTTTATTTGAGAAATCATTTGGAGGAGACTCCAGTATTTGAAGCAATGAATGAAGAAAAACACGAGGAAAATAAAAAAGGGTTAATCAAAAAAGTCTTCCTTTACCACTGGCCACAGCTGCTTAAAGGGGTCGTTTTAGTTTTATTTTTTAATGTTGTGGATTACATGTTGTTATCGTATATGCCTTCTTATTTAAATGTTGTTCTCGGCTATGGAGAAACGAAGGGGCTTTTGTTCATTCTAATTGTTATGTTTATTATGATTCCCATTGTTTTACTCATGGGTTATTTCAGTGATCGGATTGGAAATAAACGCCTTATTTTAGGCGGCCTGATCGGAATCATTCTACTAGCGATCCCGTCACTTAAAATGATTGGAAGCGGTTCTAATTGGATGGTCTTTTTAGGGCTGATGATATTGGCCATTCTTCTAGCGACCTTCGAAGCAACGATGCCGTCCATGTTGCCATCCTTGTTTTTTACAGAGGTAAGGTATGTTGCGCTGGCGATAACATTTAATATTTCAGTATCTTTATTTGGTGGAACAACTCCATTGGCGTTATCGTGGCTAATAAGGGAGACAGGAAATAAGATGGTTCCGGCGTATTATATTATGGCTGCTTGTTTAATCGGTGTTGTCACCATGCTTTTTGTAAAGGAAACGACCGGAAAAGCGCTGCGGGGCTCTGCTCCGGCAGTATCGGAAAAACATGAAATTGCCGAAATTTTAGAAGATCCCGGGGAAGCTCTCTGGTGGAAAGAAGAAAAAATAACTATTGAGGAAAAAGCCGCTGAGTCGGAAGATAAAAAAACTTGATCAAATTTGCTTTTAATTAGTGAGAGCTCTTTTCCAATGGATAAAACGCTTGATTGTATTTTCAAGCGTTTTATCGTTGATATTCATGGTGATTGTGAACACATGAGTTGTTATGATTTATTTTTTCTCTTTCTTTTTGAGTGTTACATACATTTCGCTGTCCCCGTCCCCTCAACAATCTTTTTCAAAATTATCAAGCAATGCACGTACTTCATCGGTTGATTTCGTGTTCATTAATTGATTTCTTAAATCACCAGCTCCACGGAATCCTTTGACATAAATTTTGAAAAAGCGATGAAGCCTTGTGATTGAACGTGGCAGTACTTCCGCATACTGATCTTGAAGGTCAAGCTGCAGTCTTAAAAGATCAAGGTATTCTTTACTGCTATGTTCTCTTGGCTCTTTTTCAAAAGCAAAAGGATTTTTAAAAATACCGCGCCCGATCATAATGCCATCAATACCATATGCTTTCGCAAGCTGCAGCCCGGTTTGACGATCAGGGATGTCTCCATTAATGGTTAGCAGCGTACTTGGCGCGATACGGTCACGTAATTTTTTGATCTCCGGAATTAGCTCCCAATGCGCATCTACTTGGCTCATTTCCTTTCTTGTACGTAAATGAATAGAAAGGTTCACAATATCCTGTTTTAAAATATGCGTTAGCCACTCTTCCCACTCATTTACGTTGTTATAGCCAAGTCGTGTTTTTACGCTGACAGGCAGTCCGCCCGCCTTTGCTGCTTGAATAAGTTCTGCCGCAACGTCTGGACGCAGAATCAGACCACTACCTTTCCCTCTCGATGCCACATTCGGTACAGGGCAGCCCATATTAATATCGATGCCTTTGAATCCCAGCTCTGCCATGCCAATACTCATTTGACGGAAATTTTCGGGATTATCCCCCCAAATATGTGCCACTATTGGCTGTTCATCTTCTGTAAAAATTAAACGGCCACGTACACTTTTCATTCCCTCTGGATGACAATAGCTATCCGAGTTTGTAAACTCTGTAAAAAATACATCCGGTCGACCGGCTTTACTTACTACATGACGAAAAACAACATCTGTTACATCTTCCATTGGTGCAAGTACAAAAAATGGCCGTGGTAAATCACGCCAAAAATTATCTATCATTTCAAATCAATTCCTCTCACTATGGATACAACTTAAACCCTTGGTCAAAAAATATAAAGCCAACTATTCCACTTCTTATACACTTATATCATGCTTAATAACTTATTATCAAATACAGTACATTTGGTCATTTATCATTTTAAAAAAACGATTGTTAAAATCAGCAATGTTTATTTTAATGAAAATCGGTCCCGAATGATTTTTTTATAAACAAAAAAGCAGATGGTATAGACTTTTTCTATACCATCTGTTTTTCTATATACCAACTCCAACCACGCGACCGCATCGCAATGCCCGCTCTGGACAACTATTCCCAACGACAAAACGTTCAGCCGCATACACTTGTACCCTTTGCTGTGCAGATAACCTTTCAAATTCAGCACCTGTCATCTTTCCTTGCAATAGCAACCAACGAAAGATGACCGTTTCAGCACCTAAACACATATAGTCTGCCAAATGCCGATCTACAATTTGATTTCTGCGAATGGTTTGTTCCCGATGACGCTGGATTAAGACTTCAAATGGATTCGATACAATCGTACGCGCCGCCAGTTCTGCTAATAACGGGGAAACTGATATATTTAAGTTATAAAGTGCCTTTGAAATGGGCTCCTTGAATAGACTCGGAACTGCTACATAGGCCAGTCGCAACCCCGGTGCTATTGATTTTGATAAACTTGCAATGTAGATGACCTGTTCTGGCGCGAATGATGCGATTGCTGGTAGTGGTTGTTCTTTGTGAAGATGATATGTTGTATCTTCAATAATGAACGGGGCATTCTTTTTGGCAATCCCTTTTCGATTCTCGACAGACATACAGCTTGCTGTCGGATTATGATAATCCGGGATTAAGTAAAGGCCTATAATATTTTCGTTTTTACACGCATATTCAAAAAACGTTGGACTCATTTCATAGTTCTCTGATTTTATCGGCACGATTTGCACACTAGCATCGCTGCAGCAGTTTTAAGCCAGGGTACGTATTGTGGTTACCACCAATGCGATCTCCAGGCTTGCAAAGACTTGCCAGTGCAGCAGCAATCCGAGCGCTTAATAAATAGGCTTTTCAGTTTTATCAATCGGTGGCTTCCAGCTTATCGGGTA
>NZ_JBBHZM010000053.1:0-17034 GCF_049843615.1 Fictibacillus sp. Mic-4
CCCTGATTACCTTATCTTGCATATGCAAGCGAAGACAACAGGCGAAACACTATAAACGTTTGGAGCGGCTTTTTGCTGCTCCTCATTCTTAAAACTAATGACCGTAATAAAACGAGGAGATGTAATCAATGGCGGCTACCGCAGTTTTAAATGATCTTCAAAAAAAGAGCAAAGAAGAGAAAGAAGCACTAAGTTTATTTGAATCGACACAATCTGTCATCCAAGAAGCGTTAAATAAATTGGGCTATTCGAATGAAATGTTCGAGCTATTGAAAGAACCACTTCGAATGTTGACAGTCCGCATTCCGGTTCGGATGGATGACGGGACAGTGAAAGTATTTACCGGCTATCGCTCCCAGCATAATGACTCGACCGGACCAACTAAAGGCGGCGTCCGTTTTCATCCAGAAGTGAACGAAAATGAAGTAAAGGCATTATCGATTTGGATGAGCTTAAAATGCGGCATTGTCGATTTGCCATACGGAGGCGGGAAAGGCGGCATTATTTGTGACCCAAGAAGCATGTCCTTCAGTGAATTGGAGCGCCTGAGCCGCGGATACGTTCGGGCGATCAGCCAATTGGTTGGACCAACAAAAGATATTCCTGCACCGGACGTGTTCACCAATTCACAAATTATGGCGTGGATGATGGATGAATATAGCCGCATCCGTGAATTTGACTCACCGGGCTTTATTACAGGGAAACCGCTCGTTCTTGGAGGATCGCACGGCCGCGAAACCGCAACTGCAAGCGGCGTCACATTATGCATTGAAGAAGCCGCGAAAAAGAAAGGCATCAAGCTTGAAGGGGCACGCGTCGTTGTTCAAGGATTCGGGAATGCGGGAAGCTATCTTGCGAAATTCATGCATGATGCCGGTGCAAAAGTCGTTGGCATTTCGGATGCCTACGGGGCGCTTTATGATCCGGACGGACTTGACATCGACTATTTACTGGAGCGCCGCGATAGCTTCGGGACAGTGACAAAGCTATTCAAAGATACGATCACGAATAAAGAATTGCTTGAGCTCGATTGTGACATTCTTGTGCCGGCCGCCATTTCCAATCAGATTACTGCGGAAAATGCCCATTTGATTAAGGCTCCAATCGTTGTAGAAGCAGCAAACGGACCGACAACGTTAGAAGCGACAAAGATTTTAACAGAGCGCGGTGTTCTTCTCGTGCCGGACGTATTGGCAAGCGCAGGCGGCGTGACTGTTTCCTATTTTGAATGGGTGCAAAACAACCAGGGCTATTACTGGACGGAAGAGGAAGTCGCCGTACGCTTGCGCAAAGTGATGGTAGAATCGTTTGAAAAAATTTATGAAACCGCACAAATACACAAGGTTGACATGAGATTGGCGGCCTATATGGTCGGAATCCGGAAAATGGCCGAAGCTTCACGTTTCAGAGGCTGGGTATAAAACTTTGTCCAAGAAGAGGAGAGAAGAGAAATGCCAGGCGTGGTGGAACCCGTTTATAGTCCCTATCATGGGACGGTAGAAAAAGTATTAACAATGAAAGCAAACCGTGTATACGAGTGGGAAAGACTGTTTTTAATTAAGACAAAAAATGGGTTAGTTGAGGAAGTTTCAGTAGGCATCAGTGGACATATTATCTCAGTGGATGTAAAACAAGGTGAGAATGTAACACCAGATACAGTATTAGCGAAAATTGAAGATGATTTCACAATTACCGGTTGTGATTAAATAGCTGTCACATTAGCAGGAAAAGAAACAAAAAAATGCGCATACAATGAGAGAGTTGGACAATAAGTTCAGCTCTCTTTTCGGTAGTAAATTCTAGAAAAGTTGTTTATCTTTTCCGGAAAGGGGGTAAGGAAATTTAGGTGGAGGTGATTTTGAGTCTTTTTTACTATATTTACAGAAAAATAAAACATCAATTGAAGAAAAATAGGGACTTTTGGCTCTTTTTTTCTTCAATGTATGGAAACCCTTCTATTCATTAGGTATAGTAAAATCATTGTTATTTCTTACCTTGAGGCAAGGAACAAGGCTATTTTATGGGGGATAGGGATGCGAAACATTTACATAGTTTACAAGATGTGACTTCCCTAAAGGCCAACTACAAACAAAAAGGAGGAGCACATGGATACACGGAATGAAACGGCTGCTGGCTTAGAGGTCAGCACGAATAAAAATCCCGGGAAGAAAAAGATTGCGATTACAGCTATTATTCTAGCAGTCATTCTAATTGGCATCGGAGGAACGGTTTATGCCGTCTTTTTTAACAAATCGCCAAAAGAGCTTTATTTCATCTCGGAACTAAATTCTTACAAAGCATTGGAAAAAAGCTTTAATGACAGCTTTGGCAATTCATTTGAACTTCAAGACAAAATGAAAAAAAGTCCCTACCAACAAGATATGACGATTGGCGTAAATATGAACGCAAATGGCTTGGAGCAACAGGTTCCGGAACTTGCGATGGTTCAGGAGTTCTTGAAAAATAGCAAGCTGAAGCTAGGTGTTAAACAAGATCCGAAAAAAGAACAGGGAGCTTATCACCTCGGCTTTTTAATGAATGATTCAGAAATCGCGAATGCGGAATTTTTCCAATCGAATGACAAAGCAGGCGTATTTGTCCCTGAACTATATAACAAATATTTTTACGTAGAAAATAAAAAGTTTGGCGAAACAATTAAAAAGTTCGATCCTTCTTACCAGGGGCCAAACGAGCTGCCAAACCTCATGTTTGCCCAAACAAAAACGAAGTTGAACTCTCCTGAATTTTGGAAGAAAAAAGGGATGGAGTATGCATTGTACATCGGTTCTAAAATTAAAGATGACGATGTGAAATTGAAGAAAGACGTGAGCTTTAAAGGAGAAAAGCTTCGCCAGCTGACGTTGACCCTTTCAGAAAAAGAAACGAAAGATCTTGTCGGCGGATTATTAAACAAATTATCGAAAGACGATGAATTGATCAATGAAATCGTCGATCAGCAAATGATGTCGGCATCGCTTGAAAACAACTCCATCACGCCAATGCCGTCTAAGAAAGAATTGAAAGAAAAAATCGTAAAAGATATTCAAGATGCAGAGAAACAGTTTAAAGAAAATGCTTCGTTGCCAAACGGACTTAAGCAGGTAGTCATCATTAACGACGATGAAGAAATTGTAAGCCGTAATATCGTTCTTGATGCGAAAAATGAAAAAACGGGCAAAACGGCTCATTTCGCTTATAAATCAACGAACTGGACAAAAGACAATGACGCAACGGATAAAACATGGAATGTAGAAGCAGGCACAGGGGAAAATGATAAGCTGGTAGTCGACGTAAAATCAAATACCGTACCTGATGGGGAGAAATTCAAGCGTACGATTAACGGTTCGTTCAAAGTGTGGGATAAAACAACCGGGCCAACGAGCGCGGGAATTGAAATTAAAACGAACGGAACGCAGGATAATAGCAAATCGACGTTCAAGCTGAATTTTACAGGCAAAGAGGCGAAAGATGTACCGGAAATTAGCGGTACGTATGACCAAAAGACGGATCAGAACCTGGATAAAAATTATTCCAACTCAAAAGCGACTCTTGGATTAAATCTTGCTTTCCATAATGATCCGGAAATGGGCAATGCGAAAATCGACGCCACCATTGATATTGACACAAAGACAAAATTTGTAGACCATCTGAAGTTCCCGGATTTGACACCGCAAAGTGCCGTCAATGTTTCAGAAGTGTCACAAGTTGAATTGATGAAAATCATGCAAGATATTCAAACGAATGCACAGAAGTTCATCGGGAAAAACGCAAGCCTCTTCCAGAACTTCCAAACGTTGCAGTAAACATCAAGCAAGGGTTTAACAATGCGTTAAACTCTTGTCTTTTTTTTTGTTCATAAATGAAGAGAGAATACGTTAGAATAGATATATAGAAAGTGAAAGAAAGCGGGGAGATTCGTATTTCAATTATGCCTCATGTCCGGCTAAGGTTTAAAAATTTAATGGCACATCCTTTTCAACATTTACTTACAATGCTTTTTCCGTTATTCATCGTCTCCCTTCTTCTTTATGGGCTGGCGCCTTTATGGAAAGGCCATCAATGGGTGAAGCCCTATCAAGTGGCTTTAGTTGACCAGGACGAAACGATGGAAACGAAATTGCTCACCCGCCAATTTCAATCATCAAAAGAAATGAACAAGGTTGTTTCGTTTCAACGGACAACCCTGGAAAAAGCAAAAGATCTTTTGCAAAAAAATAAAATTGCGGCGATTGTCGTTTTGCCAAAAGGATTTACAAATAGCTTGCAATACGGTGAAAACAAGCCTGCCATCGTCACAGGAAACGCTAAAAAGCCTTTAGAGGCGATGTTGTTCAAGGAAATGATGGAAGCGAACGCCAAACTCGTATCAGCCGCACAGAGCGGTGTCAACACGACGTATCATTACATGAAAAAAGCGGGGGTTCAAGGAGATAAGCTTGATCGTATACTAAAACAACTGATTGTCAGCTTCTCCCTTCAGTCTCTTGGCAGAAACAATGTATTTGAGACGGTTACACTCAATGCCTTTAATGGTCTTGCCATCAAAGAATACTTTAGCATTAGCCTTCTATTAATCTTGTTTATGCTCAATAGCCTTTTTGCCCTGCATATGATGAAGAATGAAGAGCAAGGAGTTCTCAAGCAGCGCTTAACGGTCATGGGAGTAAACGAAACATCGGTGATTCTGGCAGACTTTATTGTTTTGAGCGTTTTGACGAGCATCCAGACGGGTTTGCTATTGGGCGCATTTTCCTGGCTGATCGATTCGATAAACTTATCATTTGTGCTCATTGCATTTCTCTTTACGTTTACAATGAACGCTTTTTTTATTTGGCTTACGTCAATCGGGATAAAAGGACGGAGTTTTATAAGCATCGGCTTAATGATCATTTTGCTTTTTAGTAGCATGAGCGGGATCATTCTTCCGCTATCGTACTTGCCAGCTACGTTTGAGGCAGTCAGCCACTTTCTGCCGGTAAGATGGGCGCAAACCGAACTCATTTCAGCCATCGTTCAACACAGCCCAACCAGCAGCGTAAATTTACTCGTGGCGCTCTGTTTTGGATTCTTCATTTTAGCCCTTATTCACTCGTTGTTAAAAAGAAGGGGACGCTATGTATAAAACGTTTATCATGAATCGAATGAAATTGATCGCAGGCCGTCCTTTCATTCTCTTGTCTATTATTCTCTTGCCGGCCATTCTAGCGGTTGGAATGGGGCTTGCGGTTTCAAGTACGGCGGAAAAAACGAAAATCCCCATTCTCTTCGTGGACGAAGATCAAAGCGATTACTCGCAACTTGTTATAAAGCGCGCCAGCCAAAATCCGGCACTCAACATTCAGAGCGTCGATCAAAAAACGGCCGAACGAATGATCAAAACGAGTAGAGCGGATATTGCGTTTGTTTTCCTTAAAGGATTTAAGCAAAAGGTTATGAAAAATGAGGAAAAGGGCGCCATTCAAATGCTTATTTCGCCCGCGTCTTTATCGCAAGGAGCCGTTCGGGAAATCGTTGCCGGCGAGGTGATGCGGCTCTCGGCAAACGCCCATGCGGCCAATTATGTCACAGATCAATACGCCTTTTTAAAATGGGTTGATGAAAAACAGGAGAAGAGCCTTTGGAAAGAGGCATGGAACTATACGGACGAGCAATGGAAACCGGCGCCGCTCATGCAAATTGACTATCACGAAGGAACACCCCACTCTTCTATAAAAGGGGCTCCATCCAGCCAGAAATATACGATTTGGCTCATTCTTTTCCTTTCCCTTATGATGTTAATTTGTTTTTATATGAACGACTGGGTCATTACAGAGAGGGAAGATGGTGTGCTGCAAAGAATGTTTCTTTTCTCCATTAAGCCCCGGGCTTATGTGGGCGGGAACCTTATTGGCATCTTTCTGCTGTTATGTCCATCTAGTCTCCTATTTGCGCTTTTTTTGATATGGAACGTTCACATGACGGCGCCTCAAGCGGCCACATGGCTCTTGATAAGCGGGTTGTATGTATTTCTTTGCCTTTTGATCAGCTCTTTAATCGCCTGTTTTTGCCAGTCAAAGAAAACGTATTTCAGCATCGGATTATTGGCAGTTCTTGTAACAAGCATTGGGACGGGACTTCCTTCCAATCCTGGTAGTCTTTTTAACATTTTTCCGCAAAAGTGGGCGCTCGATGGAATGAGAAGCATTTTGATCGGAAACGAAGCGGGATGTATTGAGCCTGCAGCCGTGTGCGCTGCAGCTGGCCTGGTTTTATTTTTCGCGGCAGTAAAAATCATTGGAGGCAAGTATGATCGAGTTAAACGAGGTTTCAAAAACGTACGGAAAAAAGAGAGTCGTCGGGCCTATCACGCTCACCATTGAAAAAGGGCAAATTGTCGGGTTAATCGGCCCGAACGGAGCGGGGAAATCGACATTACTGCATATGCTTGGGACATTGCTTACACCCTCGACGGGTTCAATTTCGGTCGAAGGTAAGGAAATAAGCGAAGATGTGAAGGAGATCAGGCGTTCACTCGGGTTTGTCCCTCAAGAAATTGCGCTCTATTCAGGCTTGACGGCAAAGGATAACGTTAACTTTTTTGCCCGTATCGCCCATCGGCCAGTGCCGAAAGAATGGGTGAGCCGCCTTATCGAGATGGCGGGGTTAACCAAACATATGACGAAAAAGGTGAAGCATTTATCCGGCGGAATGCAGCGAAAGCTCAATATCATCGTCGCCTTATTGAACGATCCTGACTGGCTGTTAATGGATGAGCCGACTGTTGGCATCGACATTCAATCGAAGCAAGAAATCGTTTCCTTTATCCGCCAGCTTGGAAACGAGGGAAAAACGATCATTTACTCCAGCCACGATCCATGGGAAATTGAAACGTTATGTGACCGGCTGCTAGTATTGAATGAAGGCCGGGCCGTTTTTTACGGAACGAAAGAAGAAGCGCTAAAACAGGCACGCGAGCGGTTCCCCGGACTGACGGAAACCCCGTCCTTTTCTGATTTGCTCGGGATGATCGGCATGTGGCGGTGAGACACCTCACGATAAGGTAGACGAATAAGTTCTCTTGTCAGACGAATAAATGTTCTCGTGCGACGAATAGTTGATTACATTCGGCGAATAACCTTCCTGTACTGGAAATTATCCCCGGGCGGGAAGAGTTTTTGCGCCATTTTGCCGGGAAAACGATATTGCCGTAAAATAAGGGCAGGAAGGTGAAAAAAGCCCATGACGGAAAGCTATAAAAAAATTAAACGGAAAAAAATTTATGAAGAGGTGCAAGATGCCCTTATCGATATGATCAAAAATGGAGAGCTGAAACCCGGTGAGAAACTTCCTTCCGTGGAGCAATTAGCGGATAATTTTCAAGTCGGACGTTCTGCGATCAGGGAAGCGCTCACGTCCCTTCGTGCAATGAATGTGATCGAAATTAAACACGGGGAAGGTACCTATGTAAAAGATTACGAAAGCAGCGCCCTTTTTTCCTCTTTATCGAACGCCATTTTACTGCAGCCAAATGATGTCATGAACCTTCTTGAAGTTCGGAAAATTGTCGAGTTCGGTGCCGTGGAGGTTGCCGCAAAAAATTTTACCGAAGAGGATAAGGAAGAAATTCAACAGGCGATTGCGATGATGGAAGAAGAACTCGGTCTACCTGGAGAACTCGGTGATGAAGCCGATTGGAAATTTCATATGTCGATCGCAAAAGCGACACACAATCCAATACTCATCGACCTTATTAATAATATTTCCAATTTAATGATCCATTCTATTAAAGAAACGAGACGTTTGTTCATTGTAAAAGAGCCGGGCTATAAACAGGCATCATACGAAGAACATTCGCGGATTTGCGAAGCCATCATCAACAGAGATCCGGTAGAAGCGAAAAAACAAATGGAAATTCACTTAAATCATGTCGAACGGTTGCTAAAAAGCGTATTTCATTAAAAAATGGGGGCCAAAAGCCTCCATTTCTTTATGTTATCTTATTTAATCGGCCAATTTAACCTCCTGACAAACGTTATTTTCCAAAAAAGAGTGTTTATTTTCCAAACCGCCTAATGTATTTTCCAAAACTAAATTTTTATTTTCCAAAATGCCTAATGTATTTTCCAAAACACAAATTTTATTTTCCGAACTACATTATCTATTTTTGTGGATCGAAAATTCGCCCTATTTATTAAAGAAAAAGTTTGATATAATGAATTCAATCAAGTCATCAGATGACCTGACTTTTATGAAAAAGGAGGGGTTCGATGAAAGTCAGTTTATTTTCTACATGTTTAGTCGATATGTTTTACCCGAATGTCGGTAAAGCGACCGTTGAGCTGCTGGAGCGCTTCGGGTGTGAAGTGGATTTCCCGGAGGGGCAAGTTTGCTGTGGCCAGCCGGCTTTTAACAGCGGCTATACAGAAGATGCAAAAAAAGCGATGAAAAATATGATCAAAGCGTTTGAACATGCCGAATATGTCGTTACGCCATCCGGTTCGTGCGCCTATATGTTCAAGGAATATCCGCACGTATTTGAAGACGAGCCCGAATGGAAAGAAAAGGCCGTTCAATTAAAAGAAAAAACGTATGAATTAACGCAATTTCTCGTCCATGTTCTAAAAATTGAAGATGCAGGCGCCTACCTGGAAGGAACGGCAACGTATCATACGAGCTGCCATATGACGAGGTTGCTCGGAGCGAAAAGTGAACCGATTACTTTATTGTCCAATGTTGAAGGACTCCAATATGTTGAGCTTCCGCATAAAGAAAATTGCTGCGGGTTTGGTGGCACATTCTCTGTCAAGATGGGCGACATTTCCGGGCAAATGGTCGATGAAAAAGTAGGCTGCATCGTATCGACAAACGCAGACTATTTAGTTGGCTCTGATATGGCCTGCTTAATGAACATTGGCGGACGTCTCGACAGACAGGGCAAAAAAGTGAAAGTGATGCACATCGCCGAAGTGTTAAATCAAGTGCCGAAAACGAAAAGGAACGAAGGGAGGTAATGCCAGATGTCCATGAAAATTACCGATGAGACCTTTAAAGCCCGGATCCAAAAAGGACTTGGCAATGAATTTATGCGAGGGGCCGTTTCGTCTGCGCAAAACAGCTTGCAGGGCCGCCGCCTTGGAGCTGCAGAAGAGCTAGGTGACTGGGAAAAGTGGCGTGAGTTAGGGGAACAGATTCGCCAGCATGTACTCGAAAACCTTGATTACTATTTGATGGAGCTCAGTGAAAATGTTGCCAGACGCGGCGGGCATGTTTTCTTTGCGAAAACGAAAGAAGAGGCAAGCGCCTATATCCGGGATATCGTCGAAAAGAAAGACGCAAAAAAAATTGTCAAGTCCAAGTCGATGGTAACGGAAGAAATCAATATGAATGAAGCGCTTGAAGCAATTGGCTGCGAAGTGCTGGAGACGGACCTTGGCGAATATATCCTTCAGGTGGACGACCATGATCCTCCTTCACATATCGTCGCGCCGGCACTTCATAAAAATAAAGACCAGATCCGCGATGTGTTTAAAGAAAAGCTCCATTATGACAAAACGTCAAAACCAGAGGAACTCGCACGTTTTGCCCGTGAAGTCTTGCGCAAAAAGTTTATGGAAGCGGAAGTCGGAATTACGGGCTGCAACTTCGCGGTCGCCAATACCGGTTCGGTCACGCTCGTTACAAATGAAGGGAACGCCGATTTAGTAACAATCATTCCGAAAACGCACATCGCCGTCATGGGTATGGAGCGGATTGTACCGACGCTGGAGGACATGGAAATTTTAGTGAATTTATTGTGCCGGAGTGCGGTCGGCCAGAAATTGACAAGCTATATCACAACATTGACGGGGCCAAAAGATCCGGGCGATGCCGACGGGCCGGAAGAGTTTCACCTTGTGATCGTAGATAATGGCCGAAGTGACATTTTGGCGACGGAACTTAAATCCGTTCTTCAATGTATTCGCTGTGCAGCTTGCGTTAACGTTTGCCCGGTGTACCGCCATATCGGAGGCCACGCCTACGGTTCCATCTACTCTGGTCCGATTGGGGCCGTGCTGAGTCCGCTCCTCGGGGGCTATGACGATTACAAGGAGCTGCCGTACGCTTCTTCGCTTTGCGCTGCATGCACCGATGCCTGTCCGGTGAAAATTCCGCTTCACGAACTGTTGATCAAACATCGGCAAAACATTGTCGCCCGCGAAGGGAAAGCGCCTTTTTCCGAAAAAGTAATGATGAAAGCAATCGGTATGGGAACCGGTTCGCAAACAGCTTATAAGATCGGGTCAAAGCTTGCGCCGCTTGCCACAAAACCGCTTCAAAGCGACAACCGGATTACAAAAGGAATCGGAATGTTGAAAGGCTGGACGGATACGCGCAATCTCCCTGCGCCGGCTAAAGAACGGTTCCGGGATTGGATGAAGAAACGCGGGAAGGAGGGCAAGGACCAATGATAAAAGGATCGATTCAAAATCGCGACTCATTTTTGGATCATATTGCACAAAAACTTGGCCGCCCAAGAAAAGTTTCCGGGGTTGTCCGGCCCGAATACAAGCACGATGTCCATTGGAACGTATTAAAGGATGCGAGCCAGGATGAATTAGTTGAAGTGTTAAAAGAACAATGCAAGAAAATCCATACGGACGTCATTGAAACAGATAAAATGAAGTTGGCCAGAGTCTTGAAAGAGATTGTCGCTCAATTTGGCGGTGGTCCTGTCATTATGCACAATGACGAGCGTTTATCTGAATACGGCCTTTCTCATTTAATAGAAACAGAGTGGCCCAACAAAAACATCCCCGTGCATATTTGGAAACCGGCATTAGGCGACGAAAATGTGAAGATTGCCGAACAATCGAATGTCGGGATTACGTTTGCCGATTACGCGATGGCGGAATCTGGCACGGTCGTTCTTTGCAGCAATAATAAGAAAGGGCGTGCCGTCAACTTTTTGCCGACAACGTATATTGCCATTATCGAAAAGAGCCGGATCGTGCCCCGCTCGACTCAAGTTGCCCACGACTTGAACCAAAAAGCGGAAAACGGCGAGCCGATCGCTTCGTGCATAAACTTTATTTCCGGTCCGTCAAACTCGGCCGACATCGAAATGAATCTCGTCGTAGGCGTCCACGGCCCGGTAAAAGCAACCTATATTATTGTTTCATAACGTAGACTGTCCATGCGCCATTATGCGCAATGGACAGCTTAATTTTCAAAATCGTTAAAAAGGAGAGGGAATATGAACACCTGGACTCAAATCTATGACCCACTAGGAAATATCTGGTTGTCAGCCATTGTTGCATTAATACCGATCATCTTTTTCTTTTTGGCACTTACCGCTTTTCGTATGCAAGGGCATATGGCAGGATTACTTACTGTCATTATTACGTTTATCATAGTTGTATCCGTTTACAAAATGCCGTTAACGATGGCCTTTTCTGCAACCGCTTACGGTTTTGTTTACGGTCTTTGGCCAGTCGCCTGGATTATCGTCACATCGGTTTATTTGTACAAGTTATCGGTGAAGTCAGGACAATTTGATACGATTCGTGCATCTGTATTGTCCATAACGAACGACCATCGCTTATTGGTCATCTTAATTGGGTTTTCATTCGGTGCCTTTTTAGAAGGAGCTGCGGGCTTCGGTGCCCCTGTAGCCATCACCGCATCTTTGTTAGCCGGTCTTGGATTAAACCCGCTTTATGCGGCAGGGTTATGTTTAATCGCTAACACCGCACCGGTGGCATTCGGGGCAATGGGGATCCCGATTACTGTCTCCGGGCAAATTACCGGAATTGATGCCCACCTAATCGGGCAAATGGCGGGACATCAATTGCCGATCTTATCAGTATTCGTACCGTTTTTCTTAGTTTTTTTAATGGATGGTTTCAAGGGAGTGAAGGAAACGTGGCCGGCTGTTTTAGTCGCAGGAGGATCATTTGCCATTACACAATTTTTAACGGCGACATTCCTTGGTCCTGAATTGCCGGATATTACTTCGGCCATCGTCAGCCTCATTTGTCTATCACTCTTTTTGAAAATATGGAAACCAAAAAACATTTTTAAATTTAAAGGAGAGAAGGCAGGAAGTTATTCTGAAATTGCAGCTTCTGTAGAATCACCTGCATTCCAGCTCACATTCGGAAAAATCGTTAAGGCCTGGTCGCCGTTTATCGTATTAACGATAATGATCATTATTTGGAGCCAAAAAGGATTTAAGGCATTATTTGCTCCTGATGGTCCATTAGCGGCAACGGTGAGAAGTATTCCCGTACCTGGTCTTCATAATCATATTGTGAAAGTTAAGCCGATTGTTGACAAGCTTACATCGTATGAAGCAATCTTTAAATGGGACTTCATTTCCGCAACGGGAACGGCGATTCTTTTTGTCGCCGTGATTTCAATCATCATCTTGCGAATCCCGTTTAAAGAGGCTATCAACACCTTTGTAGAAACATTATCCGAATTAAGGAAACCAATCTTGTCTATCGGGCTTGTTCTAGGGTTTGCTTTTATTGCCAATTATTCCGGCCTATCGAGTACATTGGCGCTGGCACTTACCGCAACAGGCGGGCTTTTTCCGTTTTTCTCGCCGATTCTCGGATGGCTCGGTGTCTTTTTGACAGGGTCAGATACATCATCAAACGCCTTGTTTGCGAACTTGCAATCGATTACGGCACAGCAAATTGGTGTCAAAGAAGTGTTATTAGTCGCCGCGAATACAACTGGCGGGGTAACGGGGAAAATGATTTCGCCGCAGTCGATCGCTGTCGCCTGTGCAGCTGTAGGACTCGTTGGAAAAGAGTCAGAATTGTTCCGCTTTACAGTTAAACACAGTCTATTCTTTGTATTGATTATCGGAATCATAACATACGTTCAGGCGTATTACCTGACATGGATGATTCCTTAAAACGAGAAAGAGGAGCTTCTACGTGATGAGTAGAAAGCTCCTTTTATTTTGGAATAATATAGTAGAAAAAGTGGTGAATAGAATGATAATGTTAGAATAACAGGTGAAATATAGAAATTCGGAGGTGGTTTTACCTTATTGGCAATATTACTTTCCGAACGTTATAATCCATAGGTTTAACAATGATAACGGTGAAAAGATAACAAAAAAGGCAAAATTTAAAGCAATGGCTACAATTTTAGTTGTGCTGTTTTTTGCAAATAAAGCAATGATAACACCCACAACTGGGCTTACTGCAATGATAAGAAGGATGAGTTGTAAATAATGATCGTAGTAATATTCCGATGGAGTAATTACGGAATCAATAATTTGAGCAGTTGCTCCGACAGCCAAAATAAAAATGAAAATATGATAAATTTCTTCACAGTTAACCTCCCTCTAAAATGAACCAATTCTGTTGGTTTAATTTTAGAGGGCAGTATGACTTTATTAAAGTACTATCTTTTTCTAGTACCGGAACAAACGATCTAAAACTTCGAGGGGAAAAATCAAAGTAAATAAAAGAACAGTGAAAACTTTGGATATAAAATACATTGTTAGTATGTCCAAAAAGTGATACATATTGTATTACAAAAACTTCGCTTTCAATTAAAAACCCTTTTCTCGCGCTAATCTCTATATTTCCGTATTTGAATATCCCGCCAATGGAGCGGTAATTCGTGATCTTTTAAGTGTTTATATTCCAACAGCTTCACTCGGCCAATACCATTAATGTCATAAGTAATCAAATCTTCGCCTACGCTTATATGGGGTCCGATATAAAACATATTCTAATAGTCACGTTTTCATTATTGACAATGGATAACCCCTTTGAAAGAATGTTCATATAAAAACTCCAAAAGCGGTATTGGGGAAAGTTAAGCAAACGAAGGATGTGATGCCATGCTGAAGCCTGTGACGCTTCGTGGCCGCCTTGTCTCATTAGAACCAATGACGGTGGGACACGTGAAAGAGCTCTGCGCAGCTGCTCTTGAGGACAGGTCAACGTATACTTATACGTATGTTCCGGATGGACTGGAAGATACGAAACGTTATATCGAAATTGCTTTGGCGGACTTTTCGAAAGGTCGTGCGTTGCCATTTGTGGTTCGTCACATCGAAACAGGCCGTATTGTCGGAACAACCCGATTTCTTGATCTCGAAGTTTTTTCGTGGCCCCAGAATGGGGTCGATGGATCTTCACCCAGAGATACTATGATACCAACCGTTGCTGAAATAGGAAGTACGTGGTATCAAGCTTCGTTCCAACGCACCGGTGTCAACACGGAGTGCAAACTTCTTATGCTGACGCATGCATTTGAAACGTGGAAGACGATCAGAATCACATTGAAAACCGATGCCCGCAACATCCGTTCCCGAACGGCAATTGAGCGGCTAGGCGCTACTTTTGAAGGGATTCGCAGGGCCCACGTCCCCGCAAGTGATGGCGGTATTAGAGATTCGGCTTATTATTCCATCCTCGCCGAAGAATGGCCGACGGTCCGTACCAACCTCCAAGAGAGACTTCAAAAATGGCTTGAAAAGTAGCACGGAGTAATTCGTTTCATTAGGAACCGCATCTTCATTGAAATTAATGACTCCACATCGATTTCAATATCATGGATGATTTTCGATTTAAAAGAAAAGAAAATCAACTAATTGGACTATGCCGTAACCATAGGATCGGTAGCAATTACAAAAAACAAATTCCTGAATCTCCCAAAAAGGCGGATTCAGGAATTTTGTGTTTAGGCTGCTGGTGGCTTCTGCATCCGTTCAGCCAGCATCAGGATGGAATTGTTCAATGTATCGAGCTTGCCTTCGATCCGGTGCAAGAGATACAACGTGACGACCACCGGGAAGCCGACGTCGCTGATGAGAGAAAGCCATGCTTCCATGAGTAAGCCCCCTTTCCTTATAAAATGGTTTGATCTCCAGACAAAAAGAATGGTAGAAAAAAGGGGTTGTCCCATGCTGGTGGAGGATGGATCCAACAGCCGGGGCAGCCCCTTCTTTTATAGGCTGATTTCCGAGACGCTGCGGTCGACGATCTGGGCGCCTTTCTTTTCAACAAGGTCACCGCCGCTTGATGAGAACACGTTTTGAGCAATGATCGTATCCATTGCTGCTTTCACAGCTGCGGCATCGACCGGTTCCTTCGGTGCATCAAGTGTGACCGTCACTGTTTTTTTGTCCCGGTTCAGAAATTGAAGCGCTAACGTTTTCGCCATCTTTTATCCCTCCTTTTCTTCATATGGTGTTAACGTTATGCTAAGATGCTGTACGAGTCGTTTCGCTCGATGGAGTCGAGCGGGTATTGCTGAAGCGCGGCAAGGGCATTCGCAACTGCGTGAAGCTGATCTGTCGTTGCTGTCGTTTTCACTTTGAAGTTTTTGCTTTTAATGATCGGCTTTCCCTTTGGATCGACTCCGGTTTCGAAATTCAAACGCAGCTCAGAATCCATGATGGTTGATGTCGCCATATCATCACCTCCTTTCATCCTATAAATAGATGGATAGAGAAAAAAAGAGGCATCTTTTTTAAAATTATTTAAAAATTTTTTAAAGGAAAATACTGACGAATGTCGAACTACAGATTATGTCAAAGATTTAACAAAAAAAGCGAAAAAGTTAGCTCAACGCCTTATCAAAATTTATGGGAGTGTCGTGACTCAGAGGAAGGTGGGTATTTATGAGTGCCTTGACCGTAAGCAAAGAAGAGATGATGTTACTTTTAAATGAGTGGTATCAGGAAATTCGTGAACAAAACATACAAAAGTCCAGCCAATTAAAGGATGAGATTAGCCGAAAGATTCAACAGATGGAAATCGATCCGACCCAGACTCTGTTTATCTATTATTCTCTGTTAGAGTTGCGTCAACAATTGTTAGTTGACCATCTTAAGCAGGCGGATAAGGCAATCCAACGAATAAATACGATAGACCAACCTACCGACGACTTCCTGGCCTATTATTATCATTTTTTCAAGGCGCAACACTTTACCATTATTGGTAGCTATAGCGATGCCTGCATTCATTTTGAAAAGGCGGAAGCCCTTTTGGCGTTGGTCCCGGACGAAGTTGAAAAAGCCGAGTTTCATTATAAAGTGGCAAATTATTATTATCATGTTCGCCAGCCGGTCCTAGCCATTCATTATGCGAAGAAAGCGAAGGAGTTTTTTGAAGGGCAATATGGCTATGATCTTAATGTCGCTGCCTGCCAAAATGTTTTAGGATTGGCCTACACATTGCTTAAACAATTTAAGGAAGCGGAAGTTAACTTTCTATCTGCCCTAAATACCGTGCAAAAGATGAACCAGGAGCAACGCGCTGTATTGATCCGCTATAATCTTGGCTTGCTCTATTCTGAACAACAAAACCAATCAGAAGCGGCTATCAGCTTTTTAGAAAAAGTTTATGAGAAACGCTTTAAACTCCATAAAACTGCTTTCCTTCTTGCACGCGAATACTATAAAACAAATAAAAAGGACGCTGCATCACACTTCATCGAAGAAGGGCTAAAGCATTGCCGGGCAGCGAATAATGAGGAATACCGCTTTCATTTTCATATTTTAGCCGCGTTTCATTATGCCCATCAAGATGATCTTGAATTGGAATCCGCCATAAAAGAAGGAATTTCCTACTTTGAAAGAGAAGAATTATGGGGATACGTTCAAGACTACAGTGAACAATTGGCTGAACATTTTTACACAAAAGGAAACTATGAGAAGAGCAGTGATTATTTTCACCTTGCGTTTGTTGCAAAACAAAAACTTTTGGAGAAAGGAGTGGTTGGATGAAACGGATTCTATTCGCGTTGATTCATTGTTCAATTGCCGCCGCCTTGCTTTTTGGCGGGTTCACATTAACCGTTGGGTCCCATCAACAGGCAGGAACGGCAGGAACAACAGAACATGGAGAAACATGGTAAGGCCAGACGAATTGGCCTTCTTTTTTTTGTCTTTGAAATAGATAACCCTAAAATGATTTCGTGTTCGGACAATAAGTGCTCTTATTTAGACAATAAATCATCCGGTTTAGACAATAAAATCTTACTTTTGGATAATAAGTGAAAAATAGACTTATTTTTTTATCCAACTGAGGCCGTTTATTG
>NZ_JBBHZM010000054.1:0-16291 GCF_049843615.1 Fictibacillus sp. Mic-4
AGTAGTTCAATTAGACTATTAATGAGGAAAATTTACTAGATTTCCAATAATCAGTTAACTACTAGACCGAATTGAAAGGGGAAAATGCATGAAGAAGAAGATCGCTGTCTTTACCACGGGTCTTATGATGTTCTCCACAGTAGCGTATGCGCAAGGAAGTTTAGCAAAACCAGACTTCAATCGCTCGCAAACGAAATTACACACAATGCTTCAACAAAACCACCTCAACAAGAAATTAACTGAAAAGAAATTAGACAAGCAATATAAAGCGCATGATAATGTAAGGGTTATCATTGAATTAAATGACAAACCCGCCATTGAACAAGCGAAACAGCAAAATCTAAAATACTCCACCATGAGCGTTTCCCAGAAAGAAAAATTAAACGATAAATTGCTGGAAAAACATAAGCAAGTAAAAGAAAAGATTGCCAGGAAGAAAGTGAAGATGAAGTACAAAGAAAGCTTCACGGCGATCTATAACGGCTTCAGTGCTGAAACGGAATATAAGAATATTAAAGAAATTGAAAAGCTGCCTGAAGTAAAAAGTGTACATATTGCCAACGAATATAAGCGTCCGGTGGAAAAAGCAAAAGCCGAAAAGCCAGATATGATTTACAGCAAAGATTTAATCGGAGCCAAAGAAGAGTGGAAGAATTACGGCTATACAGGGAAAGGAACGGTTGTAGCCGTTATTGATACGGGGATTGATTATACTCATAAAGATATGAAACTAGATTCTACGAAAAATGAAAAGCTGACAAAAGCAAAAGTAGAATCATTGATTAAAAGTAAAAACCTTAAAGGAAAATTTTATACGGATAAAGTTCCTTATGGATACAACTATTTTGATAAAAATGACGAAGTGCGTGATTTAGGGCCAGGAGCTTCTATGCACGGAATGCACGTTGCCGGAACGGTCGGGGCAAATGGCGATGAGGAGCATGGCAACGGAATAAAAGGGGTAGCGCCGGACGCCCAGCTTTTAGCAATGAAAGTGTTTTCGAATGACCAGAGCTTCGGATCAACATGGGGAGACATCTATATTAAAGCGATTGATGATGCGATAACGTTAGGAGCGGATGTCATTAACATGAGTCTCGGTTCTCCGGCTTCGTTTGTCGACAAAACGGATCCTGAGCAGCAAGCGATCACTAACGCCGTGAACAACGGAATTCTTTGCTCGATTTCAGCCGGCAACGAAGATACATTTGCCGAAGGGTATGAAACGTACACCTCCAATCCGGATATTGGATTGGTCGGAGCGCCAAGTGTTACAAACGAATCGCTGTCGGTTGCATCCCTTGAAAACACAAAAATTATGCTGAAAGGCATGCAAGTTTCCGTTGATGGCCAGGATCAAGGGTATTTGGCCTATAAACAAACGGAATCGCCGAACGCCGCAAAAACGCTTGGAAGCGGCAAACAGGAAGTTGTCTTTGTTGGCGATGGACAACCGGCAAATTATGAGGGAAAAGACGTCAAAGGAAAAGTTGTTCTCGCGGTCCGTACAGGAAGCTACTTCTATGCAGATATCCAAAAAACAGCTGAAGAACATGGTGCTGCGGCTGTCCTCATTCGCGGGGCGATAGCTCACGGTGACTATGTAAATCCTTCGCTGAAAAATCCAACAATCCCTGTTCTTACACTTAGCCTGAAAGATGGAGATGATTTAGCCGCGAGCCTGCAGGCAGATAAGAAGGTGGAAGTTGTTTTTGATGATTCAAACAAAGCGGTTGACAATAGCGCAGCCGGCCAAATGTCAAGCTTCACCTCATGGGGAGTGACGCCGAACCTTGACTTTAAGCCGGAAATTACAGCACCTGGCGGCCAAATTTATTCTACGTTAAACAACAATCAATATGGAGTAATGAGCGGAACATCGATGGCGGCTCCACACGTCTCCGGCGGCGCGGCGCTCATGTTGGAACGCGTCGATAAAGACTTTAAGTTTAAAGGCGCCGATCGTGTGAAAATGGCGAAAAATATCTTGATGAACACATCGAAACCGCAATACGATCATGGGAAGAACAATGAACAGCTTCATAACACAACGCTCTTCTACTCGCCACGCCGTGAAGGTGCGGGCTTAATGAACCTGGAAGATGCGATGCAAACGCCGGTCGTTGTGACTGAGTCGAAGTCCGGTGATGCGAAAGCCGCATTGAAGCAAGTGGGACAATCCTTTGATTTTACCTTAAATCTGAAAAACTACTCTGCAAAAGATGCGGAATACAATGTGCTTGGCACTGTTCAATCCGATTTAGCTGATAATGAGGGGAACAATTATAAAGAGGCAGTCGGCATTTACAAAAAAGGTTCGGTTGGAAAAGAGTATACAGGGGAGTTCCCGATTTCATTTGAAGTAAACGGCAAAAAGGCGGCAAGCGTAAAAGTTCCGGCAAAAGGCACGGCAAAAGTGAAAGTAAAAGTCATTTTAAAAGATACTGTTGACGGCGTAAATCAAAAGTCGCTTGATGAATTATATCCAAACGGTTATTTTGTAGAAGGTTTCGTCCGCTTCCTTGATAAGAACGGAAAGAATTCGCCATTATCCGTTCCTTACATCGGCTTTAAAGGCGAGTGGGACAAAGCGCCTATTCTGGACGGCATGTCCTATGAAGATGACACATATTACGGAATGGCCGGCCTTGTAACAGAAGATGGAAAAGCTGAAGACGGAAGCACCAAGTACTCATATTTAGGTAAAAATGCGCTTGATCCAAAAGCGGGAGTAGACCCTGAGCATGTCGGCTTCTCACCGAACGGGGATGGAAAATACGATACTATTTTACCGCAATTAACATTCCTGAGAAACGCCAAACATGTTGAATATAGAATCGTGGACAGCCATAAGAAGTCATTAGTAAAGCTCGCAACAAGTGAAGATGTAACAAAGAACTATAAACCTGCTGAATCACCTTATAACCTTGTAACCGATGCAACATGGGATGGAAAGGTGAAAGGCGAAAAAGTCCAGGATGGCAAATATTATTACGAAGTGAAATCGGTCATCGATTATCCTAAGGCGAAATGGCAAACGAAGTATATTCCGTTCATCGTTGATACGAAAGCACCTGAAGTATCAGGAACGGTGGATTACTCCACTGGAAAAGTTTCCTGGAAAACGAAAGAAAACGGATCAGGAGTTTCTTACTATGATATTAAAGTAGATGGAAAGAGTGTCCTTGATAAGCCGCTTGCCGGATCAGAAACTTCTTACACATTAAAAGATCTCAGCCCGAAAGCGAAAGTTGAAGTCGTCGCTTATGACTATGCCGGTAACGTCACAAATAGCCCGATGGGAGATGTCAACGACCATACAATCCCTTATATCACGGTAGACACGCCAGAAGGGTTGAGTGCAGTCAACAATAAAAAAGTGGTTGTTTCAGGTCACTTGACGGACGAATCGCAAATGGCAAGTTTCACAATAAATGGCATCCCGGTAAAGCTTGTATGGGATAATGAGAAAAAACAATATAACTTTAATAAAACGCTTACTTACAAAACGGATGGGGTAAAAGCAATTGAATTTAAGGCGCAAGATGCATCCGGAAATAAAATCGACTTCAAACGCGAATATTTCTTAGATTCAACGGCACCAACGATTAAAGTATCCGCACCAAAAAGCGTATCAAGCAAAACAAAAACGGCTAATGTGAAAATCACGCTTACGGACAACTTTAGCGAAATGAGATTTGTCTTTAATGGTGATGAAGAATACCGCCACTACTTCAAAGAGCCTTATGTTATGAAAACATTTACGAAAACGATTACGAAAAAAGTTTCACTTAAAACAGGGACGAATAAATATTTACTTGAATTAAGGGATCTTGGAGGAAACATTACGAAGAAAACATTTACGATTACACGCAAGAAATAAGACGAAAGACTGGCTCTTATATAGCCAGTCTTTCGTCTATCTTACTTTTCGAGCTTAATCATGCAAAAACTTCACGCAAACAGGATCAGGGACATTGATGTCGGATTGCAGAAGCTGCAGTTTTCCGGTTTCCTCGTCTCTTGAAAACAAGACGAGATTGCTTGAATTTTGATTGGAGGCAATAAGGAATTTTTCCGATGGGTCTAAAACAAAATCCCTCGGCCAATTGCCTCTAGTCGATGTATGTTCAATAAAGGTGAGCTTGCCTGAATCTTGATCTACGCGGAATAAAGCAATGCTGTCATGACCGCGGTTGGCTGCGTATACAAAGCGCCCGTCAGAAGAAATATGAATGGCACTGCCCTGATTATTTTCGCTAAACCCTTCTGGAATGGTAGAAATCGTTTGGGACACGGTAAAGCTTCCATCATCAGCCTTATAGTCCAAAACGATCACTTCTGAACTAAGCTCAGTCATTACATACGCATTTTTCCCGTTCGGATGAAAAACAAGATGTCTCGGTCCGCTTCCCGGCTGAACAGACAGGCTTTTTACCTCCGTTAATTTCCCGTCATGAAGAGCATATGTAATCAACTTATCGATCCCTAAATCAACGACTACCACATAGTTTTCATCAGGAGTGAATCCGGCATAATGAACGTGCGGCTTTTCCTGTCTCTCTTTATTCGGGCCACAACCGTGGTGTTCAATAATTGACGAAGCCGGTTGAACAGTACCGTCTTCCTTATTCGTTTTATACGCTTCAACCGTCCCTTTATGATAATTGGCTGTTACGACATATTGATTTTTGCTGTCAACACTGACATGGCATGGTGATGCTCCTTCTGCTAGTTGATCGTTCAATCGTTTGAGTTCGCCGGTCTTCGAGTCAATGGAAAACGATGCAGCACCTCCTGATTCCCCTTTTTTTACAACAGAATATAAGTAGCGGTTGTCCTGGCTAATGGTTACATAGGTAGGGTTATCTAATGATGCGGCTTCCTTTACATCACTTAATCTTTTATGGAGAGGATCTAGCGCGAAGGAATAGATTCCTTTGCTCTCACCTTTTGTATATGTCCCGACATATCCGATAAACGTTTGCTGGTCCGTCATTTTCTTTGCTCCTTTGCGAATTCGTTCAGTATTTCTGTCATTTATAGTATAAACGATGCAACGCGCTTCATAAAAAAATAAGGTCGATTATCTTCATCAAAAAAAGATAGTCGACCTTTATGTTTTTGCTGTTGTAACATTTCCGCTTTTGTTTTTGTCTTGCGTGTTCTTAAATCAGCCAGAGCATAAATTCCCCGATTTTCTACCGGATTTCGTTTTCCTTCCCGAACAAGCCGGTCCCGTTTCTTGCGCGCGTCACTCTTTGCCATGAGGTTTCACTCCTTATTCAATGGATTGTATTTATTATATAACAATTTCATGTCTCTGGTCCTCAATTTTGTCCTTAAGGCGAGCTCTAATGGGCAAAATTTGGCCAGTGGATCTTATTTTTGTCTTATAGACAGGCTCTAATGGACAAAGTCGTGTCTCTGGAACTTATTTTTGTCCTTTAGACGAGCTCTTATGGACCAATTTACGCCTTCAGACTCTATTTCTGTCCTTTAAAACGAGGGGATTTTTCTGTCGGGGCTTATGAATGAGGTTGTGCGCTACGGAGAATTTTCATGAGAGGGTATTAAAGGGGGTAGGACATTTGGCCTACATTTCATGAGATAAGTATTCTCCGTAATGAGACAAAATCCTTCAAAAATCGAAAAAAATTTCCCTTTTTAAAAGGTTTTTTTCACATGCTTCATTTATTATTTGGCACTGATTTTGCATGTAATTGAAGGTGTTCCTGCCACTAAAAAGCAAGTCTGGTTAAATTACGAGATTAAGTAGTTTAACTCCGGGGTGAGTGCTCCTTGTTAAAGTCCTATATTTTAGCAAGGAGCAGAAATATCAAAATTACTTGACAACTAATGACCGTTAGCTTTACTATTGAGCTAACTAATATTAGTTAGTTTAAAAAGGAGAGACTGCAACTATGAAATATCCATTATCAGAAGATGTAAAACCAGAATTTTGTACGACAGGCTCATTTATGAGACTCCCTGCCGAACGTGAAAATGCGAAGGTAGCAATCGTAGGCATGCCATTTGACACAGCGGCGTCTTTTCGCGTCGGCGCGCGGTTTGCGCCTCAGGCGATCCGCCAGGCGTCCATGACATTGTTCCCTTATCATCCTGTTCATAAGGTTTATCCATTTGATGACACTAACGCAATTGATATTGGGGACGTTCCAGTCATTCCGCACAATATTCATCGAAGCTATGAGATGATGGAGAAGCAAGTGCTAAGTCTTATGCAAAAAGGAATCATCCCGATTGGACTTGGGGGAGACCATTCCGTTACGCTGGCGAGTTTGCGCGCGGCGGCGAAAGTACACGGTCCAGTCGCTCTCATTCATTTTGACTCTCATACGGATACATGGGATACGTATTATGATGAAAAATATTGGCACGGATCGCCATTTATTCGGGCACACGAAGAAGGGCTTGTCCAACCTGATAAAGTATTCCAGATTGGGATTCGCGGAACATTAAATCATCCTGGAGATCTTGATGCGAGTTATGAACTTGGCTATCATGTCATTACGACGCCTGAGCTTCGCAAGCGGGGAATCGACAGTGTCATTCAACAAGTAAGAGAGACAATTGGGGACACGCCTTGCTTCTTGACGTTTGATATCGACTTCGTTGATCCGTCATGTGCGCCTGGAACGGGTACGCTGGAAGTCGGAGGATTATCCAGCCTTGAAACGCTTGAAATGGTTCGTTCACTTACCGATTTTAACTATGTCGGGTTTGATTTAGTAGAGGTCTTGCCTCCCTATGATCCAACACAAATCACTTCTTTATTAGCAGCGACACTTGTCCATGATTTTGCGAGTTTAATCGCGTTGCAAAAAAAATAAACAATAATGCAGGGTGCCCTAATGCATCCTGCTTTTATTTTGCAAAATGGACACAATAGCTTATAATTTTTGTAATCAACGTTATTTCAGGTGTGGTGAATATAGTGTCTAAAGAAAAAATAAAAGAAGTGGCGTTATCTGTTTTTGCAAGCCAGGGGTATGAAGGAGCTTCCTTATCCAAAATTGCAGATGGGGTCGGGATTAAAACGCCATCCATTTACAGTCATTTTAAAAGCAAGGAAGACTTGTTTTTTTCCATTTTTGAAGATGTTCTCTGGGAAGATATTCAGCGTGTTCAAACTCTATTGGAAACGATAAAAAATGATTCGATTGAAGAGAAGCTCTATCAAATTTTGCATAATATTTTTCAATATTACAAGCAGAATGAGGAAAAGGCCGTCCTATTAAAGCGAACGATGCTCTTCCCGCCGGATGCTTTAAAAGAAGAGTTGCGCTTGAAATTTGTCAATTCGGAGACGGCATTATCGAAAATTCTGTATTCCGTCTTTGAAGAAGGAATTAAGACAGGTGTCATTAAAGGAGAAATAGAAGACTTGCTGGCATCATTTTACTGTCTTATCGACGGGTTGTTTATCCAAATTTTCTATTATGGAAAAGAAGAAGTAGAGGAACGGTTCCAAAAAGTGTGGAGCATTTTTTGGGCAGGCATTCAAGCATAATTGACCATCATGACTCAGGCTCGCGGGCCTGGGTTTTTTAGTATTAGCATTTCAAATACGGTTATGATAAATAGAATAATATATGCAATTTTGAATAATTAAAAACTAGATCATTCGACAAATTCCCCGATATCTCTCGGTTAATGGTTGGCATAAATATTGCATTATATTTTATGCAGCCAAAGAGTAAGGAAGGAAGTTAATAGAATGCGGAATGGAAAGTTCGAAGCTTAGATTGCTGAAAAAAGAGATCATTCCGAAGCAATTTACAGAATTTTCTTACTCGATATAAGAGATAGAGGAGGAATGATACATGGAAAATGGAGTTGGTTTGAAGAAATCGCTTGGATTATGGTCAATCGTCATGTTAGGGGTAGGATACATGACTCCGATGGTCGTATTTGATACTTTCGGGATCGTATCGAATGATACTGGAGGCCATGTTCCTACATCTTATATTTTAGCATTAGCCGCCATGTTGTTTACAGCCGCTAGTTATGGAAAATTAGTGAAAGTTTTCCCGATGGCGGGATCGGCTTATACGTATACAGCTAAAACGATTCATCCCAATCTCGGATTTCTTGTCGGATGGTCGGCGTTATTAGATTATCTGTTTTTGCCAATGGTAAATGCGTTATTGACAAAATATTATTTTGAAGCACTATTCCCGAGCGTTCCCGGTTGGGTCTGGGTCGTATTATTTGTTGGGCTTGTAACGCTCGTTAATGTGTTCAGTGTCAATGTTTCGGCCAACTTTAATACATTGCTTGTTCTATTCCAGATACTCGTTATCGTTATTTTTGTCGGCCTTGTCATTCACGGGCTTGTAAAAGGAGAAGGAACGGGGAGCATTTTCTCAATTCAACCGTTTTTCTCTTCACATATGCATATTTCAACATTAATTGCTGGAGCGACCGTACTCTGTTTTTCCTTTTTAGGATTCGACGCAGTTACAACGATGTCTGAAGAAACGCCGAATGCGGTAAAAACGATACCGAGGGCGATATTCCTAACGGCACTTCTTGGCGGTATCCTATTTATCGTTGCATCTTATTTTACGCAATCGTTTTTTCCGGATGTTTCAAAGTTTAAAAGTCCCGACTCATCAGCTCCGGAAATTGCGTTATATGTTGGAGGCAAGTTGTTCCAGGCTTTCTTTTTAGCAGGAACATTCACGGGGACGCTCGCATCGGGAGTTGCTTCTCATACAAGTGTATCCAGGCTTCTATATGTAATGGGACGGGATAATGTTCTTCCCGCTAAATATTTTGGCTACGTTCACCCGAAATGGAGAACGCCCGTATTTAATGTAATTGCTGTTGGGATTATTTCTTTGTCCGCCATCTTTTTTAACTTAGAAACGGCGACATCTTTAATCAATTTCGGAGCTTTAATTTCTTTTACGTTTGTTAACCTTTGCGTCATTGTCCATTTTGTACTGAAGAATAAACAGCACAAATCGTTGAAAGGAATTTGGACGTATATTCTTTCTCCAATAATTGGCGCAGCATTCGTCTTTATTTTATGGTTAAATTTAAATATTGATTCATTTATGCTTGGGATTGCCTGGGCTATTATTGGTTTCTGTTATCTTATGTATATTACAAAAATGTTCAAGGAAGAAACGCCGCAGTTTAAGTTTGAAGAAGCGATGTAAAGCTGAAATACTCGTAGATAGAAAGTTTAGAATCTATTTTCTCTCGTAAAAAGACTGAAAATTCGATACAAAAATGGAGGTAATTGTAAGCGCTTTATGATTTCAAGGAGGAATGATACATGGAGAACGGTATTCATTTAAAACGCTCTCTTGGTTTATGGTCGATCGTCATGCTTGGAATCGGATACATGTCGCCGATGGCGCTGTTTGATACATTTGGAATTGTATCAGAAGAAACAGCCGGACATGTTCCGACTTCCTATCTCCTTGCACTTATTGCAATGTTGTTTACGGCAATAAGCTATGGAAAAATGGTAAAGGCATATCCGATGGCCGGGTCGGCTTATACGTATACACAAAAAACGATTAATGGAAATTTAGGTTTTCTCGTTGGATGGTCAGCGCTCTTAGATTATTTGTTTTTGCCAATGGTTGCCGCGCTGTTGACGAAAATCTATTTTTCCGCAGTTTTTCCTGGTGTCCCAACATGGGTCTGGATCGTTGGCTTTGTCATCATTACGACATTAATTAACATTTTCAGCATCAATGTAACAGCAAATTTTAATACGTTTCTCGTTCTTTTTCAAATGCTGGTCATTGTCACCTTTTTAATCTTATGCATAAAAGGATTACTATCCGGTGAAGGAACGGGGAAAGTGCTTTCGCCTGAGCCCTTTTTCAAAACGGGGTTTGATTTTTCGTCAGTCATTTCGGGAGCTACGGTTTTATGCTTTTCATTTTTAGGGTTTGACGCAGTAACGACGTTGTCAGAAGAGACGCCAAACGCGATAAAAACCATACCACGCGCGATATTATTGACGGCATTCATCGGTGGGATCGTGTTTATCGTTGTCTCGTATTTCATCCAATCGTATTTTCCGGATGTTACTAGATTTAAAAACCCGGAAGGCGCATCACCGGAAATTGCGCTTTATGTTGGCGGCAAATTGTTTCAATCGTTCTTTATTGCCGGAACATTTACTAGTACGCTGGCTACAGGGCTCGCTTCACAGGCAAGTGTATCCCGCCTATTATACGTAATGGGAAGAGATCAAATGCTTCCAAAAAAAGTGTTCGGATATATTCATCCAAAATGGAGAACACCGGTCATTAACGTTTTTCTCGTTGGCGGGATTCAGCTTACCGCCATTTTCTTTGATCTTGAAACGGCATCTTCGCTCATCAATTTCGGTGCGCTCATCTCGTTTACATTAGTAAACATTTGTGTCATTTGGCACTATGCGTATTATAAAAAGCAATACAAATCAGTGAAAGAAGTCATCAATTTCATTATTTTACCTGTAATTGGTGCAGCCTGCATAATCGTCTTATGGTTGAATTTGAATATGGACGCGCTAGTTCTAGGAATTTCCTGGGCGATCGTAGGGTTTATTTATTTGCTGTATTTAACAAAAATGTTCCGAACTGCTCCACCGCAATTTAACTTTAACGAAGCGGAAGCAGGTTAAAAGTGCCGGGGGCCAAGCCCTGGCACTTTTTATATGAGGAACAAGGCCTTGATTGACTTCTGTTATGCAAATCTACATAACTATTCAATCTTACATAACGTATTTGAATAAAGACTCTCATTTCAAGGTTTTTATTGTTGGCACGGAAATTGCATCTATAAATCAGTGTAAAAAACATTAATGAGGTGTAATTCATGGTAACCGAGACAAACACGATTACAGCAAAGGCAGAAGTTAAGGAAGAGGATCGTCCGTTAGAGGAATTTCAATCTGTATTAAAAGAAGCAATCGACAAGCTGGGCTATCCGGAAATCGTTTTTGAGTTTTTAAAAGAGCCGATTCGTTGTCTGGAAGTCAGCATTCCTGTTCACATGGATAATGGCGAAACGAAAATATTCCGAGGCTTTCGTGCCCAGCACAATGATTCCACAGGCCCGACAAAAGGCGGCATTCGCTTTCACCCGGAAGTAACTGTAGAGGAAGTGAAAGCGTTAGCAGGATGGATGAGTTTAAAATGCGGCATTACGAACCTTCCATATGGCGGGGCAAAAGGCGGAATTATTTGCGATCCGCGAACGATGAGTTTCAGAGAGCTCGAACAATTAAGCAGAGGCTATGTCCGTGCGGTCAGTCAAATCGTTGGGCCAACAAAAGATATCCCGGCGCCTGACATGTATACAAACTCGCAAATTATGGCCTGGATGCTCGATGAATATGACCATATTCGCGAATTTGATTCTCCAGGTTTTATTACGGGTAAACCGCTGACGCTTGGTGGCTCTCAGGGACGCGAAACCGCTACATCAAAAGGTGTATTGTATACGTTGCAACTATTAAGTGAATTGAAAAACATTCCAATTGAAGGCATGCGTGTCATCGTGCAGGGGTTTGGAAATGTAGGAAGCTATTTAGCGGACTACTTGCATAAATTAGGTGCAAAAGTCGTTGGGATTTCCGATGTTCTCGGCGGCGTATATGATCCGGAAGGCCTTGATATCCCTTCCTTGATGGATAAAAGAGACTCGTTTGGAATCGTTACCAATCAGTTCAAAGAAACGGTTTCCAACCAGCAATTACTTGAAATGGAATGTGATGTATTAATTCCTGCAGCAATCGGCGGAGTGATCACGAAACAAAATGCTGACCGCTTGAAATGTAAAATTGTAGTGGAAGCGGCAAACGGGCCAACAACGAAAGAAGCGCTTGAAATTTTAAGCGAAAAAGATATTCTTGTCGTTCCGGATATTCTGGCAAATTCAGGCGGTGTCATCGTCTCGTACTTTGAATGGTGCCAAAACAATCAAGGGTATTATTGGTCTGAACAAGAAGTTGATGAGAAGTTAAAAGAGAAAATTACAACTAGCTTTATGAAAATTTATGAAACGGCTAAACGTCATGATGTAAACATGAAGATCGCAGCTTACATGGAAGGGATTAAGAAAATCGCGGAAGCCTCAAGACTCCGAGGGTGGATTCACTATTAAGAAAAAAGCAACGCTTTTTTCTCCTACCAGTAGGATAGTCATCGAGGGATAAGCACAATTACGCCTTTAGTCTTCGCGCTTTCTTAAGCTTGCCGCTTGGCGAGCTTACTTAGAAGCCGTTGTTCAAAAAGTCCATGATTCTCTACTCACCACGACATTCTCCTTTTTGAACAAATCATTTAGAAGGAGTTGGTGGCATGAATTTTGACATATTGTCGGAAGAAAGAGAGACCCAGATGATCCGGTATTACTGTTTGGCAACAAATCAATGCAGATACGATTTTGCGATTATTTATACGGAACTGTTTTTTGGAAAGGCCATTGTCATTTCCATTCAAAATGGCAGAATGGTGCTTTTATGTCAAGAGGATTTGGAAAACCCGGGCTACTGGTCGGATAAATTAGGGATTAAGGACGAAGACATTAAAGAATTTCAAAAGTTTTTCTCTTTTATTCTTCAATCGAAAGAATTGGCTGAGCAATATTAACGTTATGAGAGGAAGAAGGCAAAATGACCTATCGCGAAATGATCACAAGTCCTTATTATGGCGTAATAGAAGAAGTGATTGTCAAGAAAAACACAAGGATTTATGAATGGGAACCACTTTTTGAAATTAAAACGGAAAATGGCACTATTAAGTCGGTAACAGTAGGAGTAAGCGGGGAAGTAGAATCTCTTGAGGTGCAAGAAGGCGATAAAGTCATTCCTGGAATGGTATTGGCGTACGTCAAGGAAGATTTGCTGGCGAGCGGAAGCGATTAAGCAGAAGGTGAATAGCATCACCTTCTTTTTGCGTTTAAACGTAGGAATATTTGGATAAATTTAAAGATTAATGCTAATATTTCACGAATCATGTAAAATAGAGATAATAGGCGTGAAGGAGGTTGGCATCTATGATTTCACTAGCAAATGAAAACATTCGACCTATTGTTTCCATATCCATTGATCAGCCTGGTCAGGATTGGATAGAGGAAATGGTCCAGCAACAAGAACCATTTATTTTTTTGAAGAAACAAAATGAACTCTTTGGATATATACAGTTGAAAGATGTTTTATTTCTCCAAAAAAATGGCCAGGGCTTAACAGAAGAGGCATTATTAAGCCGGGTCACTCCGCTTGAGAAAGTATCTCAGCTTAATGAAAAGCTATCGCTTCCTGTTTTGTTCCAAATTATCGGTACATCGATCGCCCTTGTAAAAGATGATCATGGGGAAATTTGCGGATATATAAAAAGAGAAGATGTATTAGCAAAACTTTTTCAACAGGAAAATAAGAGCGTCGACTTGTTAAAAATCATTTTAACGTCTATACCTATGGGGATTTTTATTGTAGATAGGGACAGAAAAATCGTAAATTTTAACGAGTCGGGTTTGCATATGATCCGCTCGAAGCCGGAAAAGGTCATGAATGTGCCGGCAGAACAAATTTTCAGCGGGAAGCATATCGATTATGTTTTTTCCTCAGGGGAGACGATCTTAAACCAGCTGCAAATTACGGATGAAATGGGGATACTTGTCGATTACAGCCCGATCATTAACTTTCAACATCAGGTTGATGGGATGGTCATCATTGTCCAGGATTTGCCGATGGTTGAGGAAATGGCGATGGAAATTGAGCATATTAAAGATTTAAATAAAGATTTAAATGCGATTCTTTCAACGATTTATGACGAAATTTTAGTCGTTAACCGAAAAGGGGAAATGATCCGCCATAGCGAGAATTTTATTTCCGGATTTTGGGGAGTCGAGTTGAAAGAGTTAATGGGGAAAAATCTTTTGGAATTAGAAGAAAAAGGGCTGTTTACGCCATCCGTCACCCGGCTAGTCCTGGAGCAAAAGAAGAAAGTTTCGATCGTTCAAGAAACGAAAGACGGGAAGAAAATATTAGCTGTTGGAAACCCGGTATTTGACGAAGATGGCCAAATTGACCGGATTATCATCGCTTCAAGGGATATAACGGAGACAACTCAGCTAAAATCCGAGCTGAAAGAAATGAAGAAAATCTCGGATCAATACAAGCGAGAGTTAGACAATTTTAAAAATCAGGACCGTTTTTTTAAAAAGTTGGTCTATTGCAGTCCGAAGATGGAGCAAATTATGGCTCACATCAAAAAGATCGCCGGCTTTTCCTCAACCGTTTTAATTTACGGGGAGTCCGGCGTCGGGAAAGAACTCATTGCCCAGGCGATCCATCAATTAGGAAAACGTTCGGACAAGCCATTTCTTAAATTGAATTGCGGTGCTATACCTGAAAACTTAATTGAAAGCGAATTGTTCGGGTATACGAAAGGCTCATTTACAGGTGCCGATAAAAGCGGGAAAGAAGGGTATTTCCAGCAAGCGGATGGAGGCGTTTTGTTTTTAGATGAGATTGGTGAAATGCCGATGCATCTTCAAGTGAAATTGCTTCGCGTCCTTCAAGAGCAGGAAGTTGTGCCGGTCGGAAGTACAACACCGATCAAGGTCAATGTTCAAATCATTGCAGCAACGAATAAACGATTAGAAAAACTGGTCGAAGAAGGAACGTTCAGAAAAGATTTATATTACAGGCTTAACGTTATACCGATCCATGTTCCGCCATTAAGAGACCGGTCCGAAGATATTCCGGTTCTTGCGTTTCATTTTCTCCAACAGTTAAATGAAAGATATGAAAAGAACTACCATTTAACGCCTGATGCATTGAATTTGCTTGAAGTGTATTCGTGGCCGGGAAATATTAGAGAATTGCAAAACATGATTGAACGTTTAGTCGTTTCAAGCGATGATGAGAACATCGACGCGGATTTTGTCAGCCAATTTCTTACGTTAGGGCCGGACTTCAACAAATCAAAGCCGGTCATCACAAGAGTGCTGCCATTGCAAGAAGCGCAAGACCACGTTGAAGAACAATTGATCTTGCTTGCCATGAAGCAATACAAAACGACGACGAAGGCGGCTAAGGCGCTAGGCATAAGCCAATCTTCCGTTAGCCGTAAATATCAAAAAATCCTTAATGAAAAGAAATTAAAAGATGAGAGTTTATTTCAATATGAATAAGGTTGGCATGTAAATTGCATTATTTTTCATTGAAAAGTTTTCTTTGTACTGAAAAAGAAGAGAAGTGCAAGGATAGATATGGAGGAGTTCAACATGAATCAAACAGGTACAGAACGAGTTAAACGAGGAATGGCAGAAATGCAAAAAGGCGGCGTCATTATGGACGTTGTCAACGCAGAGCAAGCGAAAATCGCAGAAGCAGCTGGAGCGGTAGCCGTAATGGCATTAGAACGCGTTCCTTCCGATATTCGCGCAGCAGGCGGTGTAGCCCGCATGGCTGACCCAACGATTGTCGAAGAAGTCGTGAATGCGGTTTCGATTCCTGTCATGGCGAAGGCGCGTATCGGCCATATCGTCGAAGCGCGCGTGCTTGAAGCGATGGGTGTAGACTACATTGACGAAAGTGAAGTGTTAACGCCGGCAGACGAAGTATTCCACTTGAACAAGCGCGATTATACGGTTCCATTCGTATGTGGAGCCCGCGACTTAGGCGAAGCAGCGCGCCGCATCGGAGAAGGCGCTTCCATGATCCGTACGAAAGGGGAGCCAGGAACAGGCAACATCGTTGAAGCGGTACGCCATATGCGCATGATCCAGGCGCAAATTCGTAAAGTCGTGTCGATGAGCAAGGACGAGCTAATGACCGAAGCGAAAAACCTTGGCGCGCCATACGAAATCCTTCTTCAAATTAAAGAAGCAGGCAAGCTTCCAGTTGTAAACTTTGCGGCAGGCGGCGTGGCAACTCCAGCGGACGCAGCACTCATGATGGAACTTGGCGCGGACGGCGTATTCGTCGGATCCGGCATTTTCAAATCGGAAAACCCTGAGAAGTTCGCCCGTGCGATCGTTGAAGCAACTACCCATTATCAAGATTACAAATTGATTGCCGAGCTTTCTAAAGGATTAGGAACGCCGATGAAAGGCATCGAGATTTCTAGACTAGAGCCAGCTGAACGCATGCAAGAGCGCGGCTGGTAATCAATCATTCCCCGGAGGCTGAAAGGAAAGCTATTCGGGGAATTTTCATTGTTTGCCCAAAATTGAACTTCTATGAGGCAAAACCAAGAGAAAGGTTCTCAAGGACAAAATCGTGCTCCGAGACGCAAAAAAT
>NZ_JBBHZM010000055.1:0-15686 GCF_049843615.1 Fictibacillus sp. Mic-4
TTGATGTTACATATACAAAATCCACCAATTTTACTGATTCAATACATATTTTATCGTGACACGCTTCACTAAATCTAATTATGCATCAGAAAAACTTAGCAAAGTCACATACCTAGCTATTTAAAGTTTCTATACAAAAGTACTTTATAGAGTTAATAAAACTCTTGCAAAGCATTTTTTATATACCCCTGACTTAATAACAATTCATATGGATGTTTTTTCTGTTTCAACGCTCGTTCTCTTATATCTATTAATGGAAGTATTTTTGCAGATGGAACAGCCTTCTCTCTTCGTTCCTTTGCCTTTTGATTTAATTCCAATAACTCTTTAATTACTTGGCTTTTTAGTACATTGTAATCTTTGTCAATTGCTGATTCGCCAACAATTTTTTCTACTATTTTATGAATCTCTTTTGCAGTAAGGGCATCAAAAATACCAATAGATGCTACTTCAACACTCAAGTTTTCAATTATATCCTGTCGTTTATATTGCATGGTATTTAGTCGCTCTTTCATCGTTTCTTTTATTCGACCTTCATATTCAGCATTCTTTTTATGATTGATCATCAGCTCATCCAAATTAATCATTATATCCTCATACTTATACACAGCCTTAGGATCATCTTTACGTAATGCATTCATCATTGGCTGGATGATTTTCATATCTTCTCTTGCTGTTTTCTTTATCACTCTCGGTGTAAGTTTTTCGTCTTCATTCGATTCATCAAATAATACTCGTTCTTGAGCCAAAATAAACAAGTATACCGCAACTGAAGTGATTCCCTGACATTCCTCATAAAATGCCTTTTTAACGTCTTCTGTAAGCTCAGAACTTGTCTTTAAGCACTGAAACTCCCATAGTGTTTCTAAAAAGAACTCCCATTCTTCACTGTCTTCAGCCATGCGATCCCAAATAATTGATCCATCACTCGCTGCACGACGGGCTTGTCTAAAGTTTCCTTTAAACAGCTGCTGTGCTTTGGAGGTGCCGATTAAAACAGTTGGAATACCGACAGTATTTGATAGTGTCACAAAGAAATTTAGCATTTCCTCCTGGTCATTTTTTGAATGTAGTAAATGCTGAATTTCATCAATGACTAGAACACCAATACCGTACATACTCGCTAGAGATGTCATGTGTAATAACATAGTTGAGGTAACTCGATTTAAGTAACCGAATTTTTCTAAATAGCGTGTACCTAATAAATCATCAATAGCTTTAAAGAAACTTTTGCATAATGTCGATAAACTACCGTCATATGGACAATCTATTTTAAGCCAGACAATTTGTGTGCGATTAAAAGGCTGCCCTTTATACAATTCATGTTTAATAACTTGCGGATACATTAACAATAAACGTTCAATTGCAGTCGTTTTGCCAATGCCAGAAATCCCGATGATTGATAAACTATCCGCTGTTGAACGAATATAGTTCAATCTGTCATCAATATATTTATGTGCCTCTTCTTCATCCTCACGTAGGTGGTGCAAAACCCGAATACGTTCTAAGAATGATTTATCTAAAGGATTACGTGCTAAGTATCCTCTTCGAATTAATGTTGATAAGCGTCTTTCTACTACAAAATGTATTGGTAACGGTTGAATAAAATTTTTTATACGTTTCAGTACATGGTAACGAATAGTTGTCTCCTTTTTTTTATCTTGCTCGGTTATACGTGGAGTCACCATAAACCGTTCCAAAACATCATCTTCACTAAATATGGGTGGAAGAGCTTCGATAAATGGATTATTACTATATTCAGATAAAGCTTGTTCCTTATAGTCAGCTTCCTCAAAGTCACCCTTTAATACCAGATTATTTATCTTTTCCAAGTTCCTCATCTCGCTTCTTTCGTAATTTATCCATTATACGAGAGGTTGATTTTAGTGGTATTTTTTCTTCAAATTTTTCCTTCGTTGCGAAGTCAATTACTGTTGCCTTTTCACTGCCTTGTTTAGCTTCTAAATCAAAATGTTCAACTTGACGATGAAGCTCTTTTTCTATAGCTTTATTATCTCTAATGGATGCTAGCTTTTCTCTTTTGCTTGTTGACTGATGTTGTGATTGTTTTTTCTTTTTTTCAGCTTTCTTAATGATATCTTCTAGCATTAAATCTGTATTGATTGTTAGTTGTACTTGATTAGAGCGTTCAATTTCCTCAAGTTCACTTCTTAACTCCTGCTGGAATATAATTTCCTCTAAAAAGTCATTCTTGTATTGCTGGCTCGGTTCAAGCAAGGTACAAGTCTCGAAACCCCTACCATCATCATGTGGAATATAGATTTTTTCTACATTACGTGGATCATATACTATTTCAATATTCCTGTTTTTTAATTTTAAGTACCATTGTTCTTCTATTGCTTGCCTCGAACTATATAATAAGTTCTTAAACTTAATGCCTGCTCTTGAAATAGTTGCTTTTCCTCGGGGTAATACATTTAATCTTAAAATATTTCGATCAACAGTTCTTAGTCTGCCTTTACGATTTTCGATGCCCCAATTCCAAAGATTAGTTGGTGTTGGCACAATACCATCTGTAATCATTTCTTTTTCCATTGGGTACTTTTCAATAATTTTATGGTTGTGATGTAATACTAGAGTGATAATAAGAGCTGTAAATTCTTTAAGATTCAATGTGGCATCTAATCGATAATCTCGATCTCCTCGCTCGCGATATTCCTTTTGAATAGCTCCAGGGGCTTTTTGCTTCACTTTTCCGTTCAGTGTGCGGAATTTGCGTTCAACAAGCCCTTTTAAATCACCACGATATGCCGTTGTATTTTCTATTTTGATATTTAAATTGTTAATTAGGTTATCTACTGAATAGCCTTCAAATTCTCCACGATCAGCAATGATAATTTCAGGCAAATGATGTGTCGGCCATTGTTCTTCTTCTATATCGATATTGTATTGTTTACAAAACTCTACTTTGTCTGCAACCATATTATCTAATGCCATCATTGCACCAATCCATGAAGGACCTTCTAAACCAATGTATATCCCTGTTATAATTCGTGAGTAAACGTCCATTACAGCATAAATAACAGGACGACCAATCACTCTATTTACATCAAAAGAACTAACTAAGTAAATATCAGCAATCGTTGCATCAATCTGAAAGCGAGTACCCGGACCGTTTGTTTCAGACTTTGAATCACTCAAAATTGGTCGATGCTTTAATTCATATTCCTTTGCACTCTTGCGGAATTGAATATCTTTTTTGGGGTTCTCTAATTTCTTAAACCAATAGTAAAACTGATTATAAGAAGGGATCCTATTTGCTTCCCACACACGATATTTCATTTCGCCATTTTCTTTATAACGGTCTGAATAAAAATCACGAAGAATAATGTGATAAACATCTTTTAGTGAATAGTTATTCGTCTTACGATAATACTTATTAATCGCATGCTCAAACTGTAATTTCACTTCATCGGTGATATTAATACCTGTTTGATATTCTCCACTAACGGTTACCCTTCTTGGGCGACCAACTTTTTCTTTTGATAGTGTTTTAGATTTTCCTCTACCACCAGAGTTAGTATAATCAGGCAGGAGAGCATTTTTATTCATACCACGTTGCCAATAACGGCTAAGTAGTTTCTTTATCTTTGTTTTTCCTAGTCCAGTTTGTTCTACAATTTCAGAAATTTTTTTCTCTCTACCTTTTTTCTTTATTAACTCATCCATGTTTGGTAATATAAATTTCAAAATTATATCCCAGTCTTGCTCTCGCTTACTAACTTGAACTTCTGTCAGTTCATCATCTGGAATAGCTTTAGCATACGGATCACTAATAGCTAGCAATTCCCCTTGTTTAATGTCTGTTTCTAATGATGTATATAATTCTTTAATGGGCATTGCACTTATAGTATCAATGTTAACAAAGTATACATAGGATTCTTGAATCTCTATTACACGAATTCTTCTTAGATCAGAGACATACTGAAATACTTGATTAATATAAATCATCCGTATCTCACCTGCTTTAATTTCATCTCATTTATAGAATCTATCACTACGGGTTGTTCTATGTTAATTGGCTCCAGTATATTCACTTTAATGATTTTTTGAGCTAACATATGATAAAACAATGTCAAACCGCTGCCTAATGGGAGATGTACCTCATTATCAAAAGAAGATGTAACTGTACGAATGCTTGCTTCTGTATTTAACAGTCGTTGGAGTAGTGCCATCGCTAAATCTTCTATATATTGCCCACTCATTTCACTAAAAGTATCAAAATCACGAATATCATAATGGTCATGTATATAACTTATATTACGTGCCATCGTCTTTGGAATTTCTTTCTCTGTTACAATGCCCCAATCAATATTTCTTCGCAGCCAATACTCTCTTTCTATTTCAAATTTCTCAAGCACTCGCTCTTTTAATAGTTCGTCTTTCATCTTGATTGTCCGTGCAACTTCAAAAACACCTTGTCCTCTATCTAAAGTTAATAAAAAGTCCGTTGTCATCACAATTGGTTCACCAGTCTTAGGATCAGTTGGATGTTTAATACCTAACTCATCTGCAATTACAATTGTTTCTTCCAACGGCAATAAAGGGTATTGTTCCCTAATATCAATGATAAAGTCTGAATATTCAGTTATGTAAAAGTAGTTTCGTTCCAAATCAGACAAGAATTCATGTTGTCTGCCTGTTTTAATTCCTTTCAATCGTGTAGAGCGACCTAATGAAGCAACATCTTGAGTATGCAACCATGGTTTATAATCTGAACCTCTTCCTGACCCACGACCTTCTTTAATCCATTTATCAATTTTAGATGTTCTCTTTCTTTTTGACATAAAAAAACACCCCTTTAGAGAATCATATCCAAAGGGATGTTTCTTCGCAACTTTTTTATAAACATCGTTACTTTTTTAAAAAATCGCGACTTTTTTATAAATGTCGCAACTTTATTTCAAAGCTACAATTATTTTTTTCCAACTTCCCACTCTTATTCGACTGTCACGCTTTTGGCGAGGTTGCGTGGCTTGTCGACGTCGCAGTCGCGGTGCAGCGCTGCGTAGTAGGCGATAAGCTGCAGCGGGATGACGGATACGAGCGGTGTGAGGAATTCGTGCACTTTCGGCAGGACAACGCGGTCTCCTTCTTCCTGCAATCCGTCCATGCTGATGATGCATGGGTAGGCGCCGCGTGCGACGACTTCTTTCACATTTCCGCGAATGCTTAAATTTACATGTTCTTGTGTCGCAAGTGCGATAATCGGCGTGCCTTCCTCAATTAAAGCAATCGTTCCGTGCTTCAATTCTCCGCCTGCAAAGCCTTCAGCCTGGATGTAAGAAATCTCTTTCAGCTTCAATGCACCTTCCATGCAGACAAAATAGTCGGTGGCGCGGCCAATGAAGAAGCAGTTGCGGGTAACCGCCAAATACTCGCGTGCAATCTTCTCCATTTGTTCTTTTTGCTCGCAAAGCACTTCCATCGCGTTTGCAACAATAGCCAGCTCTTGAATCGGATTAAAGTCAAGCTTGATTCCTTTCGCTTTTGCCGTATCGACAGCCAGCAAGGCAAGAACGGCGATTTGTGCCGTATACGCTTTTGTCGAAGCAACCGCGATCTCTGGCCCTGCATGCAATAATAATGTATAATCCGCTTCCCTGGAAAGCGTAGAGCCGGCAACATTCGTGATCGTAAGCGCCTTATGTCCTAGTTCTTTCACCTTTACGAGAACGGCGCGGCTATCGGCAGTTTCCCCGCTTTGTGAGATAAAGATAAACAATGGTTTTTCTGATAGAAGCGGCATATTATAACCAAATTCACTGGCAATATGGACTTCGACTGGAATCTTTGCCATTCCTTCGATCAACTGCTTCCCAACCAGGCCGGCATGGTAGCTAGTGCCGCAGGCAACGATATAAATGCGGTCGGTCTCCTGCATCGCTTCTCGGATGCTGCCTTCAAGCTCGAGCTCGTCATTTTCGTTTTTGTATTTGTTAATAATATTGCGAATGACAAACGGTTGTTCATCAATTTCTTTTAACATAAAATGCGGATAAGTACCTTTTTCAATGTCGCTTGCATCGATCTGTGCTTGATAAGGAGCGCGAGAAACCGTTGTTCCATCAAGCTTTTTGATCGTATAAGTGCTTGAAGTGACAATGACCACTTCTTTATCCATTAACTCAACGTATTGGTCGGTTAACTGAATCATGGCCATCGCGTCACTGGCAACGACGTTAAACCCTTCACCAAGTCCGACTAGAAGCGGGCTTTTATTTTTCCCAACATAGATGGTTGTTGAATTTTGGTTATCAATTAATGCTATAGCATATGAACCTTTTAAAACAGAAAGTGTTTGCCGGAAAGCTTCTTCCACTTCCATTCCGCCTTCGACAAAGCGTTCTACGATTTGAACGACTACTTCTGTATCGGTATCACTTTTAAGTGTTACGTCAGGAATATACTGTTTTCGTACTTGTTCATAGTTTTCGATTACACCATTATGGACAAGCGTAAACCGGCCGGAAGCGCTTTGATGCGGGTGCGCATTTTCTTTGCTTGGCACACCGTGCGTCGCCCAGCGTGTATGCCCGATCCCCATTTTCGCACACACGGATGCATCTACGCTTTCACGAAGGGCTGCAATTCTCCCTTTTTCTTTAAAAACATGCACACCATTCTCGTTTAAAACAGCGATCCCTGCTGAATCGTAGCCGCGATACTCCAGCTTCTCTAAACCATGAAGCAAAATTTCCTTTACATCTTCATTTCCAATATAACCGACAATTCCACACATAATAAAGATCCTCCCATAAAAGGGGGCAGGAGCGGGGCTCTCTACCCCACCTATGTTTTTTTATTTGTGTGGTCACTGCTCTTGCCTTTGTACAGGAAGTCGCCTTGCCTGCTTTCCGCAAAAGCTTACGATTGGACCCAAACCGAGAGGCATCCGCCGAACATTCGATAAACCTCTTCCTCGTCAACTATTTCCTTTCATCTTTCGAAATAGTTCTGGCGCTTGTCAAAAGTAAGTTAAACCTCTATGCTCCTTTCTATTTTTGAGTAAAATCAAGAATTTTATCATACACTGAATTTCGCAAATCGTCAATTATTAAAAAATATGCATAAACGACATCAGTTGTGAGCCGTTTATGCATAATTCCACTTGAGTTATACTAATTCCGCTTTGACCACTTCTGCAATTTGATCGGTGTACTTTTGGCAAAGCTCTCTTGTCGGCGCTTCAACCATTACGCGGACAAGCGGTTCAGTGCCTGATGGCCGAACAAGAACCCGGCCGTTTCCTTGCATTTCATTTTCTACCTTTTCAATTTCGGCTTTGATGGTTTCATTTCCTTCAAGCTTCGATTTATCTTCAACTTTTACATTGACTAAAAGCTGAGGGAACTTCTTCATTTCTGCAGCAAGTTCGGATAATGGCTTCTTCGATTGCTTGACGATGCTTGCAAGCTGGATGGCTGAAAGCATTCCATCACCGGTCGTTGCATAATCAAGAAAAATAAGATGCCCTGATTGCTCGCCGCCTAATGAATAATTTCCTTTTCGCATCTCTTCCATCACATAGCGGTCTCCTACGGCAGTTTGTAAAGAGGAAATGCCGTTTTCCTCTAACCCCTTATAAAATCCTAAATTGCTCATCACCGTAGAAACAACTGTATTTTCATGTAATCTGCCCTGTTCTTTTAAATATTTTGCGCAGATAAACATAATTTGATCCCCATCAACAATGTTCCCTTTTTCGTCAATGGCAATTAAACGGTCTCCGTCACCATCAAAGGCAAGACCTAAGTCGGCTTCCTTTTCAAGGACGAATGCTGCAAGCTTTTCAGGATGGGTTGATCCTACCCCTTCATTAATGTTTAATCCATTAGGGTTTGACCCCATCGTTGAAAGATCGGCTTCTAAATCGGCAAACAAATGCGGAGCAAGTGAAGATGTAGCGCCATTTGCACAATCAAGCGCAATATGAAGGCCCGAAAAATCGCCATGAACCGTTTGCTTTAAATATTGAATGTACTTTTGGCCACCCTCGAAATAGTCGCTGACAAAACCAAGTTCTGCGCCAATTGGACGAGGCAGGTCATCCGTTTCTTTGTCTATTAATGCTTCGATTTCTGCTTCTTGCTCATCAAGCAGCTTGAATCCATCATGCCCAAAAAACTTAATACCGTTATCAGCTACCGGATTATGAGATGCTGAAATCATTACCCCTGCCTGTGCTCCGACAGCCTTTGTCAAAAAAGCGACACCAGGAGTTGAGATAACGCCAAGCCGCATTACTTCTGCACCAATGGATAATAAACCGGCAATCAGTGCACCTTCGAGCATATGGCCGGAAATGCGGGTGTCCCTGCCAATCAAGACTTTTGGCTTCTTTGTTTCTTTTGTTAAAACGTAGCCGCCAAAACGGCCAAGTTTAAATGCTAGCTCGGGTGTGAGTTCGGAATTTGCTATGCCTCTTACACCGTCGGTTCCAAAGTATTTTCCCATTAGTCTCTCTCCTTCGTATCATCTGCACTGCTTTTTTCCGCACTGCTTTCTGTTGCTTTTTCTTCAATATTGACTGTTGCTTTTGTTTCAACGGGATCGACCGTGACATCCCCGGGACTCTCCAGCTGAATGGTTACATTATGTTTGCCAGCGTCAAGTCCGCTTAAATTAACAAAAGCGCCAAAATCCGATTTCTTTAATTGATCAACGGTTTGTTTATTGCCTGTGACCGTAATATCTACTGTGGCATTATTCGGATCAAGAATGGTTGCCTCCTGACCTTTTGCCAAACCTTTCATGTCGATTGGAATGTCATGAATGGTTTTTGTTTTATCCGTTTTATTTTCTTTAACATCAATATGAATTTCGATTTTTTTTGGTGAAACCTCTTTCACGCCGTCTGGAATCGGAACATCCATAAAAAGCGTTGTATCTTTGGTTACTTTGCTTAAGTCAACCGCTAGTCCTTTTAACGTGCCAATGGAATCGAGTACGCTTGACGGCCCTGCCAATTTTACTTCTTTCGGTTTTGTCGTAATATCGACAAGGGAAAGCCCTTCAGGAAGTTCTCCGGTCTCGTCAATAGAAACCGGTACTGTTTTTTCAGGCCTGTGAATCGGGACTTTCACATGAACAGTACCTGGTTCTATATTTACATCCAAAAACTCCCCTTGCGAATTGTAAGCTCTAAGCGGAACTTGCTTTTCAATTGTATCTTTCGCCGAACTAACATCCACATAGCCCGTTATAAAGGAAATATCATCGACGTATTCCTTAATTCCTGTGACTTGAACCACCTTTGGCGAGAATTCTACATCACCCGTTGCATAGCCTTCTCCGAGTTTTTTCAAATTTTTCAGGTCAACATTAATTGGCATGCTTTTTGTTTCTTTATTATGAAGGGTGATTGTTACTTGTTTTGGGCTAACTTTCGCCGACAGGCCATCAGGCAGATTCCGAACCTTTACCGGTACTTTGTGCACGCCCGGACCTAATTTGCGCAAATCAATATATACTTCAAATGAGCGATTGATCTTTGTCACCTTTGTCATTAAACTGGATGGCCCGCTTAACTCGATATCGACCGAGCGCGGTAAATCGGTTAAAATATATTTTTTCTGATCAAAGTAAGGGTTAATTTCAACCCCTGTTACCTTTTCATGAACAGCTGATGATTTATACCAGGGAGATCGGTTTTCTTCCTGATGGGATTGGAATGAGACCATCGTATACATAAGTAAAGCAATTAAAAAGGCAACAATCTTCACAAACCAGTTATTGTTTAGAAGCTTTTCCATTTTTCTTCCCCCTCCAATTCCAGCGTGATGAGGAAGTTGATCGATTGGCGTGTAACAACTCCGCTGATAATAAGTTTCGTAAAGACTCCTCGTCTAAGTTACGGTAGATCTCTCCGTTTTTCGTCACTGATATCCCGCCCGTTTCCTCTGAGACGATGACAGTAATCGAATCGGTCACTTCGCTTATGCCAATGGCGGCCCGATGCCTCGTTCCAAGCTCTTTCGAAATAAATGGGCTTTCTGAAAGCGGCAAATAGCAGCTGGCCGCAAGAATCTGATCATTTTTTATAATGACGGCGCCGTCATGAAGCGGCGTGTTCGGGACAAAAATATTATTTAGTAGTTCCGATGTTAAAACGGCGTTAATCGGAATTCCGGTTTCAACATAGTCGGTCAACCCCGTTTCCCGTTCGATAGACATGATTGCTCCGATTCGCCGTTTCGCCATATAGCTTGTCGACTTCACAATCGCCGTAATGGATTGTTCTACTTTTTCCTCCATCTGTCCGGTTCTGGAGAAAAATTTGCCCCGTCCAAGCTGTTCTAAAGCCCGTCTTACTTCCGGTTGGAAAACAACAATGATCGCTAACGGCGCCCAGTTGATGACTTTTTCCATGAGCCAGCTGATCGTTCTAAGACCGAAATATTGACTCACTAAATATACAAGAATAATGACGGTAATCCCTTTTAATAATTGAACTGCTTTCGTGCCACGGATCAACATGATAATTTTATAAATCACATAGGTCACAAGTAAAATATCAATAACCGGGCCTATATAATTAAATAATTCAAAATCTCCAATTGATAGCATATCGTCCCTCCCATTCTTGAAACGATGGGTGAAATTATTAGATTCTGGCTTCCCGCCAAATCCTTACTAGCGAAAGCCGTACATTTCTTATACTTATGGCGTAAAAGTGGCCGCGACGTCGGGTGATCTTCTGGCAGCCCATTTACACTTCAACGTGAAATAAAAATGCAACTGCTTTATTATAGCATATTTAATGTTGGACACAAAAAAAGGCCATCCCGCATCAGGTATGGCGCATTTACAGATTTTCCCGAACGAGAAAGCCCATCGCCTTTAGGCATGGGATGAAAGTGAGGCTTCGATGGTCATAAGTCTGTAAACGCTCAACCTCTAAATTTTGTTCCGATTTTATAAAAATAATGTTCCAATTTTCCGATTTCAATGGTAGAATAAAACTGTATACGAATATATGTTCCTGTTTATAAAAATTAAAGGGAGGTGAATCGAAATGTTTGTCACCCATTCCTTTCGCATTCCTTATGACCCATTGATTTATGATCAATTGCGAACGATGCAACGTGAAGCGGCTTCGGTTTGGAATGATATTGTCCGGGAAGCAACGAGTTATTTCTTCACCTATAAAAAATGGCTCAACAAATTCGAGATTCAAGCGGTACGTAAAGGCTCCTATAATCTTCATTCCCAAACTGTTCAAGCGATTGTCGATAAATATGATGCCAACCGCCAGACGACCCGGAAGCTGAGAAAGACGGATAAAAAATAAAGTACCCATGGAAAGAAAAATATTATTATTGCATCCCGCTCAAACAAGCCTCTATGGATATTTCAGACGAAATAATCGGAATTAAAAAAGCAGAGTATCGCCTGTCTCTTGTCGAATTCGTCACGAAAAAGAGAAAGAAAAACTGGAATGAAAAGTTTCCGAAGAGAAATGAACAAGTGATTATTCCGAACCTCGCAAAAGAACCATTAACGAATTGTAAGTACGCTGAAATCGTTTGGAAAAACGGTTCCTATTGGTTTCATTATTCCATTGAAGTACAGGAAAAAGATCTTTCTTCCTTGTCCTTATGTCCTGCCGGAGCGGATTTAGGGGAAATTCATGCTGTAACCGTAGCCACCGAAACCAAAGCGCTCGTCGTCTCCGGACGCGCGATCCGAAGCATCTCTCAATTTCGTGCTAAAGTGCTGGCTGACCTTCAAAAGAAAATGTCCCGATGCAAGAAGGGATCCCGCCAATGGAAAAAATACAATACCGCAAAGAAACGAATCCGCCAAAAATGCAACCAATTAGAAGACCTAGAACATAAAAACAACGAAAGAAGTAATCGCATTTTTAGAAAAAGAAAACGTCACGAATCTTGTCATCGGACGAGTGTCCGGGATTGAGAAAAACACAAAAAAGGATAAAAAGAAAAAGTCGAAAACAACGAAAGTTAGAAGGCAACAGCTTTCCCTTTGGAACCAGGGAAAGATCAAACAAAAGCTGACATATAAAGCCGAACTTAAAGGGATTAAAGTGGAAGAAACGGAAGAAAGCTATACGTCGCAAACCTGTCCGTTCTGTCACGGAAGACATAAAACCAATGGACGTCAATTCAAATGTTCTGTTCGCCAAACAGAAATCCACCGGGACGTCAACGGTGCCCAGAATATCGTTCGGAAGAAATATCCGATGGAAGTAAACAGCCAGCTGGAAGTCGTATTTAAACAACCGGTCTGGTATAAACGATATGTGAACGGGAACCACTATTTTTTAACCGGACAAGACCGGCATCAATCAAGTCATAAAAGTATCGCCAGAAGGATGGCGTAGTAGGCACCGACCTTGCCCACAGGAAGTCGTGTACCGATCTCTTGTGTTGCTCACCCAAGTTCGACCGCTGCTTCTTCTCTGGAAGAAAGTAAGTTGGATGTTTGTGAGAAAGCCCCCACGGGAAGAACCCCACTACTACCTATGGCAGTAGCTTGCGGCTTTAGCCGTGGGAGTAAGTCAACGATCTTCACTTATAAAAAGGTGTTTGAGTTTATACCAGGCCCAATCGACGACTTGATGAATTTCTTTGCTATCTCCGGTCACTTCTCCGGCGGAAGCCATGTAACGCTCTCCTTTTATGACGACCACATCGCCTTCCACTTTTCCTTCAATGCGGACATCCCCATTTTCAACAATTAAATCTCCTTTTACCGTCTCGCCTTTTGGAACAACCACTAAGTGTGAGGAGGGGATCACTTTTACATGTTTTGAATTTGTTTCGACCGATAATTCGTTCCCTTCATTCCAGGTCGCCAAAACAGAGGCAGACATTAGAACGAAAAAGAGGGAAGCTGCTGTTAAGACCGGATGTTTCTGAAACCATCGTCTTCTTTTAATTTTTGTTGCACTTAGCGGCAAACGGCTCATTACAGATTCAGTAAATCCTTCCGGTGCCGTTACATGCCGTGCCTCCTTTAATTCATCGAGCAATTCAGTCATGGCCGTAAAATGTTCCCTGCAAAAATCACAATGGCTCATATGTTGCCTGAGTTCATATTGTTCTTCTTCGGATGCCTCGTGATCCAACACTTTATCGATTAATGACATATAGATTTCTTTTTCACATGACACACGTCTTCACCTCGATTTTGTAACCATTCTAAATACCTTTTTCAGCGCTTCCCTGCCTCGGTGAATCCGGGTCTTTACCGTAGGGACAGGAAGATCCATAATCTTTCCGATTTCTTCGAGCGACAAATCCTCGACATATTTCAAAAGAATGGCGGTTCTATATTTTTCCGGGAGCTTTATAATTTCCTGCTGCAATTGGTCATGCTTTTCCTTTTCCACCACTGCCTCTTCCGGCAATGGTTCAACCGTTGCCACTTGAGAATAAAGTGTTGCCCCGTCCGCTCCAGGCACCTCTGCATCAAGGGAAAAATCGGGTTTCTTTTTTCGTAAACGGTCAATACAGAGATTGGTCGCAATTCTGTATAGCCATGTGGAGAATTTATATTCACCGTTGTATTGATTGATTTTTGTATAGGCTCGAACGAACGTCTCTTGAGCTAAGTCCTCCGCTTCATGGCGATTTCCAACCATTCGGTAACAAAGCCGATAGATTTTATCTTTAAACAGCTCGACAAGCCCTTCAAAAGCCTCATGATCCCCTTCTTTTACACGGGATACAAGACTTTTAATAAATGTTTCCATATGTTCACCACCATCTTGCGGTTCATTTTTATTACGTCTTTGTTCCATAAAAGTTTCATTCTGAAAAACAATTTTTATTTTACCATTTTTTGTTCATCAAACAAAAATTTCATACAATTTTTGCAAATAAAAGTTTCATAGAACAAAATGCCGGGAATACTTAGATCAAATTATACTATACCAGGAGCGTGTAGGTTTATGAACCGGAATCGATTGTTAAATGAAATTGAAATGTCAAGGCAAAAAATGAATGAAATGTCCCAATATTTGCCGTTAATTTCAGAAGAGTTGCTAGAATTAAGCCAGCACATTGATGAACTGCTAAATGAATTTGATCGATTAAAATTAAAAAACAGTTACTCATAAGGCTGAGTAACTGTTTTTAATATCATTAAACGCGCCGAAAAAATTCGCAGGCAATGTTTCCCGGGCTTTTTGAACATTTCCTAAAGTAATTTCTCTCCAAACAAAGACCCAATCAGCGCAACAGCAGTGGTTGCTGTTTTATTCCGTTCATCAAGAATCGGATTAATTTCAACAAATTCTGCACTTGTGATCAGATTCGCTTCAGCTAACATTTCCATTGCTAAATGGCTTTCTCTATAGCTAATGCCGCCAAGAACCGGTGTGCCAACGCCCGGTGCATCATGAGGGTCTAAACCGTCAAGATCAAGGCTAAGGTGAACGCCATCGGTTTTTTTGGAAAGATACTCTATCGTCTCTTCCATTACCTTTGTCATTCCCATGCGGTCAATTTCATGCATCGTAAAAACTTTTATTCCTTTTTCTTTAATGAGGACACGTTCACCTTCATCTAATGAACGAGCTCCAATAATAACGATATTTTCCGGCTTTACTTTCGGCCCATATCCGCCGATTTGAGTTAATGCCTCATGTCCAATTCCAAGACTTGCAGCTAACGGCATCCCATGAATATTACCACTTGGAGAGGTTTCAGCTGTATTTAAATCGCCATGAGCGTCATACCAGATGACCCCTAAATTTTCATAATGCTTCGCTACCCCGGCTAACGTTCCAATAGCGATACTATGGTCGCCACCTAAAATTAAAGGAAAGCGGTTTTCTTTAATCACTTCTGAAACTGTTACCGCTAATTTCTCGCTTGCTTCGGCGACTTCTTTTAGATTTTTTAAATTTTCTTCATTCGTTTGACCGATTTTTTCTGGACGGCCAATTTCAATATCACCATGATCAACTACGTTATAATTTAAGTTTTCAAGCCGTTCTGTTATACCTGCATATCGAATGGCGCTTGGCCCCATATCTACTCCACGTCGTGTTTGTCCTAAGTCCATTGGTACTCCGATTAATGTTACATCTTTTTTCATTTTGGTACCCCTTTCATCCAATCTTCTTCTTTATTTTATCCCTATTTTTTCAGATGGTTCAACTGGACAAAGTTTTGTATGGTTATGCTAAAAAGTAACCGCTTTCTAAGCCTTTTGTGAATAATTATTAGACAACTCCGAGAATAGACATTTTATCGATACAAACAAAAAAGCTTAAGTCACTAATAGACTTAAGCTTACGATCACTATGTATGGTGGAGCCTAGCGGGATCGAACCGCTGACCTCCTGCGTGCAAAGCAGGCGCTCTCCCAGCTGAGCTAAGGCCCCGTATGTAAGTGGAGCGGGTGATGAGAATCGAACTCACGACCAGAGCTTGGAAGGCTCTTGTTTTACCATTAAACTACACCCGCATCAAATGGTGGAGGGGGACGGATTCGAACCGCCGAACCCTGAGGGAGCGGATTTACAGTCCGCCGCGTTTAGCCACTTCGCTACCCCTCCACATAAAAAAAGGTTTCTTACTTGAAAGATTTATTTTATTTTTTAACAAATGAAACCTTGTTAAGAAAAAAATGGTGCCGGCTAGAGGACTTGAACCCCCAACCTACTGATTACAAGTCAGTTGCTCTACCAA
>NZ_JBBHZM010000056.1:0-15388 GCF_049843615.1 Fictibacillus sp. Mic-4
AGTTATTGATGATTTACTTTCACTTTTGTCCTTATTCCAGACCATATGGCAATAATGAGCCCGCCGACAAGATCGGCAATCAAATCCGTCATCGTATCTTTATTGCCGCCGCCCTGAAGTGTCATGCCGAACAATTGATCCGAGCTAAATTCGTATATCTCCCATAAAACACCGCCAAGCAATGCAAAAGAGAGTGTAAACAAAAAGACAAACCATGGGGATATCGCTTGCCCCGCATCTCTATGCACAAGTCTTTCATAGAGTGCCACTGCAGTAAAAGCGAGAATAATTCCGCTTATGACGTGCATAAACGTATCCCACCAGCCAAGGCCATACAATCCGACGATAGATCCTAAATATTGCGATCCAAATAAAAATATCAAGTATGAAATGACGATTGGCAAATTAAATTGAAGCTTTGTGAAAAGGGCCAATAATAAAGGAACTGCACCGCATACAATACCGCCAATCGCAACGAGTGATTTAAACGATTCACCATTTGCATAATAATAAATGGATAAAATCACCATAAATAGCACGTAAATTGAACTAAGTATAATGACAAGCTTGCGATTCATCGTATCACCCCTTATCCTCGGATTTTTTGGGTCTTTAAGCTAAAGTAAAGAGAAAGAAGAAAGCCGCCGGTCAGGCCGCAAATCAGATCATACATTGTATCCTTATTACCGCCTCTTTGCATCGTATGTGTAAAAAATTGATCTCCTGCAAACTCATAAATTTCCCATAAAACAGTCGCAGTGACCGCAAGCGAAAGGAGAAAAAGAAAGAAAATCCAACGCGAGATGCCTTTTCGGACTGGCTGAGGAATCAATACTTGATACAAAGTGATTCCAATATAGCTTACGAGAATGCCTTTATAAAAATGCAAAGAAGAATCCCACCATTTGTATTTCAAATAAAAACTTTCGATGGATCCTAAATAGGTCGTACAAAAAATTAACACATAGTAACCAAGCAATGACGGAATATTAAAAGGATTGTTTTTTAAAAACAATAAAAATAGAGGCACTGCGCTTACACCGATTCCTCCAAGTGCCACTTGCCAGCGGGAAGAATCGTCCTTCATAAAGTAAACGATAAATAATACAGCGAAAAATACGATAAGTATTTCACTAAAAATAATGATTATTTTTTGTTTCAATGCCATCACCTATTTCCAAAAGAGTCCTTATCAATATGTCCATATTTATGCTGGTGAAACCATAGTTGGAAGTGATCGATGAATTTCTCTTTTGTTTCGGCTTTGTTTCGGCCCGATTTTTTAATAAAAATGGTTTTAACTTAAAAACCAACTTGACTTATAGGAATAATATAGATATGATAAAAATTAATTTTTAATAAAAAGCGAATTGTACGAATTGCTAAAACAAGTCATTTAAATATAAGTGAATGATGAGTTTATATTTTTTTTGTGAGGTGGGTATCGTTGCAACTTCAGGTAATCAACAGTCCATTTAATGAGGAGCAGGTGGAGCTCCTTAACCGTCTTCTGCCAACTTTGACCGGGTCTCAAAAAGTCTGGTTGAGCGGATATCTTACAGCATTCCATTCTTCTTCGGTAGCAACTTTAGACGATAACGTAAGAGCATTTCCCGCCAGAAACCATGAGACGCCGATTTCAAAGGAAGTTACCATCCTTTTCGGTTCACAAACTGGAAACGCACAGGGACTTGCGAAAAAAGCTGGCAAAACGCTCGAGGAAAAAGGGTTTCAAGTAACGGTCTCGGCAATGAGCGATTTCAAGCCGAACAACTTAAAGAAAATCCGAAACCTTCTAATAGTTGTGAGCACACACGGAGAAGGCGATCCACCGGATAACGCGCTCTCGTTTCATGAATTCCTTCATGGCAGACGTGCCCCGAAACTTTCCGATCTAAACTATTCTGTACTGGCATTAGGTGACAGCTCATATGAGCATTTTTGTCAAACAGGAAAAGAATTTGATCAGCGGCTGAAAGAGCTCGGGGGAACACAACTTTATCCGCGGGTTGACTGTGACGTTGATTTTGATGAGCCGGCAGGTGAATGGTTGGACGGAGTGCTTGGCAGGTTAAGTAAAACGGGGGATACCAATGCCTCAAACAGGCCATTAACAACACAGCAAACAGCAGAATCAACGTATTCAAGATCGAATCCTTTTCAAGCAGAAGTGCTTGAAAATATAAATTTAAACGGCCGCGGTTCGAATAAGGAAACACGCCACCTTGAGATTTCCCTTGAAGGGTCTGGTTTATCCTATCAACCGGGCGACTGTCTTGGCATCTATCCAGAAAACGATCCTTCACTTGTAGACCAGCTTCTTGAAGAGCTGAAATGGGATGCTGAAGAAAGTGTAACCATTAATAAACAGGGAGACATCCGATCTCTTAAAGTAGCTCTTACTTCCCATTATGAAATTACGAATCTATCAAAATCGCTTCTTGAGAAGGTGGCTAAGCTATCGGAGAATAAAGATTTATGGGAACTTTTATCTCCAGGCAATGAAGAACGATTAAAAGCATATATAGAAGGACACGATTTGCTTGATTTAGTCCGTGATTTTGGTTTATGGGGGGGATCAGCACAAGAGTTTGTTTCCGTACTCCGTAAAATTCCACCACGACTATATTCGATCGCAAGCAGCCTGACTGCAAATCCGGGCGAAGTGCATTTGACGATTGGCACTGTCCGGTATAATGCACACGGACGTGAACGTAAAGGGGTTTGCTCCAGCTTTTGCGCTGAACGCCTTGAGCCGGGCGACACTCTGCCTATTTTCATTCAGCATAACGAAAACTTTAAGCTGCCGGAAAATCCGGATACGCCGATCATTATGGTTGGACCGGGCACAGGCATCGCACCGTTCCGTTCCTTTATGCAAGAGCGCGAAGAAATAGGTGCCGAAGGAAAATCGTGGCTGTTTTTCGGAGATCAGCATTTCGTAACGGATTTCCTTTATCAGACCGAATGGCAAAAATGGCTGAAAGACGGCGTGTTAACGAAAATGGATGTTGCGTTTTCCCGGGATACGGAGGAAAAAGTCTACGTGCAACACCGTATGCTTGAACATAGCAAAGAACTGTTTGAATGGCTCGAGGAAGGGGCGGCAGTTTACATTTGCGGAGATGAGAAAAATATGGCTCATGACGTCCATCACACGCTGCTTTCGATTATCGAAAAAGAAGGCGGCATGAGCCGTGAAAAAGCAGAAGCCTACCTTGCCGATATGCAACAGAAAAGACGCTACCAGCGGGATGTATACTGATTATGGAATAGAAGGAGTTTTCGACATGGTCAATAATAGTTTAAAAGCACCAGAAGGCCCACCAAGCGATGTTGAGCGGATTAAAGAAGAAAGCAATTATTTGCGCGGTTCATTGAAGGAATCGATGCTTGATCGAATTAGTAGCGGCATTCCTGATGATGACAACCGCCTTATGAAATTTCACGGCAGTTACTTGCAAGATGACCGGGACCTAAGGAATGAACGGCAAAAGCAAAAGCTTGAACCTGCCTATCAGTTTATGCTGCGTGTCCGCTTGCCAGGCGGTGTAGCGACTCCAGATCAATGGCTCGTCATGGATGAATTGGCGCAAAAATACGGCAATGGAACCTTGAAATTGACGACAAGAGAAACGTTCCAAATGCATGGGATTTTAAAATGGAATATGAAAAAAACGATCCAGGAAATCCATGCAGCTCTTTTAGATACGATTGCGGCATGCGGCGATGTAAACCGTAACGTCATGTGTACCTCGAATCCATATCAATCGGAAATTCATGCCGAAGTTTATGAATGGGCAAAAAAATTAAGCAATGATTTATTGCCGCGTACAAGAGCTTATCATGAAATTTGGCTTGATGAAGAAAAAGTGGCAGGCACACCGGAAGTAGAAGAAGTTGAACCAATGTATGGTCCGCTTTATTTGCCAAGGAAGTTTAAAATCGGCATTGCTGTTCCTCCATCCAATGATATCGATGTTTTTTCTCAAGACCTCGGGTTTATTGCGATTGTGGAAGATGGGAAGCTTCTCGGTTTTAATGTCGCTATCGGCGGCGGCATGGGGATGACGCACGGTGACAAAGCAACATACCCGCAGCTCGCTAAAATTATCGGCTTCTGTACGCCAGACAAACTTTACGAAGTCGCGGAAAAAACGATCACGATTCAGCGAGATTACGGAAACCGCTCCGTCCGCAAAAATGCACGGTTCAAGTACACTGTTGACCGGCTAGGGCTTGAGGTCGTCAAGGCTGAGCTGGAAAACCGCCTTGGCTGGCGACTTGATGAAGCAAAGCCGTATCATTTCGAGCATAACGGTGACCGTTATGGATGGGTGAAAGGTATTCAAGGGAAATGGCATTTCACCCTGTTTGTCGAAGGAGGCCGCGTTACGGACTTTGATGATTACAAGCTGATGTCGGGCTTGCGTGAAATCGCTAAAATCCATACCGGAGATTTCCGCCTGACGGCAAACCAGAATTTAATGATTGCCAATGTTTCCAGCCAGAAGAAGAAAAAGATCGAGGAGCTTATCGACCAATACGGGTTGACAGACGGGAAACAATATACTGCGCTTCGCCGCAGTTCGATCGCCTGTGTCGCTCTTCCTACATGTGGTCTCGCAATGGCGGAGGCTGAACGCTACTTGCCAAGCCTTATCGATAAAATTGAGAAAATCGTTGAAGAGAACGGCTTGCAGAACGAAGAAATTACGATCCGCATGACGGGGTGCCCGAACGGTTGTGCGCGCCATGCACTCGCTGAAATTGGTTTTATCGGCAAAGCGCCGGGAAAATATAATATGTACCTTGGCGCGGCATTTGACGGCAGCCGCCTGAGTAAAATGTACCGTGAAAACATCGGGGAAGAGGAAATTTTAAAAGAATTGCGGATGCTTCTTTCCCGCTACGCCAAAGAACGAGAAAAAGGTGAGCATTTCGGCGACTTTGTCATCCGCGCCGGGATCGTTAAAGCCACAACAGATGGCACGAACTTTCATGACTGATTGATTGCTATAAAGATAGCCAGTCTATCATTTCAATAGGAATGATATGACTGGCTATTTTTGAATATTTTTCTGAACAAAAAGGAGCAAACATGAAGTTTGTCGAAGTATACTGGTAAACGAAATAAAGTGGGTAACAAGTAAAGGAGCATTACCTTTGAACAAAATTAAACAATTATCACTCCCGGCGAATGCAAGAGTTATTGTAATCTCCGATATTCACGGAGAATTAGAGCTTTTTAAAAGGTTGCTAGAAAAGGTGAATGTTGAAGCGTAGGATTACTTAATCATCAATGGCGACCTTTGTGAAAAAGGCAGCAACAGCAATGGCGTCGTAAGGTACTTAATGGAACTTTCGGCTAATCATCCAAACGTTTACGTCATAGAAGGGAATTGCGATACGTTAGTAGAAGACCTATTGAATGAAAATCCAAAGTTAAATAACTACTTACGTACGAGAAAGCGTTCTTTACTCAACGAATGGCTGAAGGAATTGGGGTATTATGTTAACTATGAAACGAACGTCAAAGATACAAAAAAACGTTTAATCCATCATTTTTCAGAAGAAATGAAATGGCTGTCGGATTTGCCAACTGCGATCGAAACAGAAGACTATATTTTTGTCCATGCGGGTTTAGAAGAGATTGAGAATTGGAGAGATACAGATCGGGCGACTGCCTTAACAATGCCATCTTTTCTGGAAAAGTCACATCACGCAGACAAGTTTGCCATCGTCGGGCATTGGTCGGTTGTCAATTATAGTTCACATGTCCCCTCTCATAATCCGATCATTGACCGTGAGAAAAAAATAATTGCCATTGATGGAGGAAACGTCATTAAACCAACCGGACAATTAAATGCGTTTATCATTGACAGGTCGCCTTCCGAAGATAGATTTTCGTATACATACGTGGATCATTTGCCGAATGCTAACGTGTCAGAAGAATACCATGCAGAACTTGAAATGTTTGGTTCGATTGCATATCCATTTTATGATGTTGTTCCGGTTAAAAAAGGCGAACACTTTTCTTTATGCAAACAGCAAGAAACAAACAAGCTGCTGCATGTAAAAAATGAATATCTTAAACAACAAAATCAACCAGGGCTTTTAACTGTGAAAAGTGATTTATCCTGTGCGCTATTATCCGTAAAGAAAGGAGAACTCGTTTCCATCATCGATGATAGCTGTTCCGGATATGACTTAATAAAAAAGACGGGGAAGTCGGCTGGATACGAAAAGGCATACTTGTTAATACAAACTAAATTTGCAAAATAGATAAAGGGAAAGATATTTTATGACTTCTCCTTCAGAGATTTCATTGTGGCAACACTCATCCAGGAGGGGATTAACTTGAAATATGAGGCGTTCACGAATTTAGAAGTAGAATCGTACTGGTATAACAGCATGTGTTCACTACATGAAAGCATTTTTTCATCGAAAAGATCCGATACGATCAAGGAAGAGTTATCCTGGAGACCTCAGTTCCTTATACTGGTTGCAGTACATAAAGACCGTGTTGTTGGATATAAAATCGGCTATCAGGATCGCAAGGGCAGGTTCTACAGCTGGCTGGGCGGAGTTGATCCGGAGTATCGCAATCAAGGGATTGCATCAAAACTCATGCTTAAACAACACGAATGGTGCAAGGATCAGGGTTATGATGTGATCCGCACGCAAACTAAAAACAAATGGAAGAACATGCTCATTTTAAATTTACGCCATGGATTCGATATCGTTGGAACATATACCGACGAAAAAGGGGAACCGAAAATCATTTTAGAGAAAAGGCTTTGACACCTCCACGGCTAAAGCTGATGGGATCCTTCGGTAGTTAGCGTGCAGTCCAATTGTTATATACTTATATACTAAAGAATAAATGATAATGAGAATACGTGATTCTTGGTGGTTAAACGAGATCGCAAAAATAAAACAAATAGGAGTTGAAGTATCATGCAGCGTTTATTTATTTGGGTCGAAATTCCCGTTAGCAACATGGAACGAGCCAAAACGTTTTACGAGCAGATTTTTAAGATTGAAATGCCAAAAATGGCGATGGGTGATTGTGATTATGCGTTTTTCCCTGTTCAGGAGAAGTTTAATGGGGGGGCTCTCGTTCAAGGCCCAAATCACAAACCAGCAGTAGACGGCGTCACTGTGTATTTGGACGGAAGCCCCGACCTGGCAACAATTCTGTCACGGGTTAATGAGGCAGGTGGAAAGGTGATAATGGAGAAAACGTATACTGGCGAGGCCGGCTATTTGGGGCTCTTTCAAGATTCTGAAGGAAATCGCATCGGACTACAGCATTTGTGACCTTCCACAAACGAGATATTTCTACCTGTTTCCCGCCCTAAAGCAGCCCTGTGACTGAGCCTTTAAGCCATTAGGATGAAAAACATCTTTAACGGCAGTACTACAAAAAATAGCAACAATATTTTTTGTAGTTATAGGATATTATTTCTGAAATGAATAAGTTCTTTCTCGAACCTTTCAGCCTCTTCAAGGAAAGGATAATGGTTGCTCTTATTGAATATGACCAGCTTTGAATTAGGGATCTGCTCATGCATTTCGAATGAATAAGTTACAGGACATTGCACATCGTATTTTCCGCACATGATTAATGTTGGGGTTGAAATCAACTTTAATTTTTTTGTCACATCAAATATTGGATACTCCCGATTAAAGTAATTTAACCGGGCTGCGGACATTTTCTTCTTAATGCCTAAGTTAAATAACTCATGATACTTGTCCGGCTCATATAAGGACAATTTTGTTCTTTCGGATGAAAGCTCATTTCTTTTCTTTGCAGATAAATCGGAGCGCTTTAACGTTTCGATTAATTCCTGCATCCGGTTAAATTGAGGATGCTTTGGATTATAAATACAATCCGCTGAAAATGTCGAATAATCCCTTGCTGCTGCTCCAACAATGACAGTAAACTTCAAGCTGCTTGAAAAATGGATGCCATAGATAACGCCTAACATACCACCGGTTGAATGGCCGGCAAAGCCCCATTTCTTATAACCTAACGTTTCACGAATGGCTTCTAAATCAAATATGGTTTCCAACATGCTTAGTTGGTAAGACTCATAAGCTTTTTCCGAGTTCCCGACTTCTCTCAAATTAATTAAAAACACTTTATTGGTCTTTGTAAATGCCTCAGCGAATTAATCGCCTGTTTCATTAAATTCAGAGTAGAGATGTGTGACACAAAGAGGCTCACCTTCACCTTTTACAAATATTTCAAATGTCCCGCGATTTGTGCTTAATAAATGGTTTATCCAACGATTCATCAGTTCCTCCAGTTGTCTTATTTTTTATTTCTTTTCTTGAGCAAGGTCATTAAATCCTTTAATAATCGGAATCATTCACAAAATTTTCATTTTACGCCTGGTAACAGCTACGTTGGTCCCGGGGTAATTTTTATCAAATTTTTCTATGTATATGGAATAATAAAGATAGCAATAGATGCGGCTTTCTCTAAAGGGCGGTCGGCTCACTCCCAAAGAGAAAAGGGGGATGATGCCTGTGACAGTTGCTGAAGCAATCACTATAATGATGTCATTTGGTACATTTTGTAGAAGGACATAATAGAGGGTTCATAATGTAATCAAAAATCACCATTAAACTAGTAATTTACAATTTTAATGAACCCACTTTTAAGTCCTACGAATGGTACATAAAAGTGGGTTCATTGCCGTTTCAGAAGGTAAAAGTGGGTTCATTATTTCCATTACTAACAGTAATAAAAAGGCAGAATCCTACAAAATAATTTAATATCAAAGAAGGAATTAGCAGATTCATGTAGAATTTAAGAAATTGTTTGTAAGCTAGATCGCGAGGTGATAATTCATGTATTCACCGATTCCAATTAAGCGAAGTAGTAAGTTTGGAAACAACTATTGGGAAGCGTATAGCCCAAAAGTTCAAAGAAATGTTCGTCTTTTTAGTGACTTAGAATATGACTATTGGATTCTAATTGAAACAAACCCGAAAATACAAGCTTTCTGTGAAAGACCACTTGAAATAAAACAAATTTACAACGGAAAAGTAGTAAAAGCGATGTTCGATATGTGGATTAAATGGGAAAACGGAGAGGAACAGTTTGTTGAGGTTCAATATTCTGTTAGCAATCGATCCGTTAAACTTGCCTCGATTATCCAACAACTATGGTGTAAACATCACCAAAAAGACTTTCTTATTAAAACAGAAAAAGACATTCGAGAAAACCATATTTTACTTTCAAATATGAAAACAATCTTACCTTACATAAGCAATCGTCCTCATCCCGTTGAAACAGACTTATACAACATAAAAAGATATCTCTCCAAAGTAAAAAGATGTACAATCGCTGAATTAGACCATTATTTGGCCCTCGACCGTATTAGAATAAGAGAAGCAATCTTTTGGCTCCTATATCATGGACAAATACAAGCAAATGTTGATACTACCCCGATTGGTTCTAGTTTGGAGGTGTGGACGAATGTCTAGAAATAGATTTTTTGAAAACGATAACATAAATCCAAAACATTTAGACACTTCATTATGGCCAAATGTTTTATTGGATCAGATTGACGATGAATTTAAACCTGTCTTTTTAAAAAGAAAACAGGCGGTTGAACTATATCTTAAAAACGACAAAATGTTAAAGGAAATTTCAGCCCTTACTGGTATTAGTAGAAAACATATTCGTGAATATACAAAACGATGTTTGCAAACGGACGAATATGGAGAAATATGGGGATTTAGAGCATTAATCCCTTATAAACATATAAAACAATATAAACGTAAAAATTTATCCCATGGAGTATCAACAAATTTAGTTGGCGCTTTTGAGTTACTTCTTGAAACTTATCCTTCCATAGAAGAGACTATACGTAATTACTATTTAAAAAACCGCAAAAAGACCTCTAAGATTAACCAAAAAGTTCTTCATAAAAAATTTCTAAATGCTTGTCGTGAGATTGGCCTTACACTAAATGACTATCCCTTTAATACAGAAACCAATGCTAAAAAGGCACTTCAGCGCTATACAAAAAAACTAGAAAAACTTCACTTTCTAAATCACGAAGCCCAATCAAAGCATGATTTTTTTACAAAAGAAAATCAAAATTCCCCTTTGATTATTCGTCCTTATCAACGTGTTCAATTTGACGGTCACCGCATTGACACAGCTATAGCTGTCGTTTTTAAAACCCCTGAAGGGGACGAGGTTATCGAAGTTATGAACCGAAATTGGCTATTAGTCATTATTGATGTTGCTACAAGAGCGATTTTGGGTCATCATCTTTGTTTAAACAAAGAATACTCATCTAGCGACGTCCTACGTTGCATACGAAATGCAGTCGTTCCCTGGAAACGCAAATCGTTAACCATCCCAGGTTTAGTATTCTTCAAATGGAAGCTTTCCCTCAGATTCATTGAAAGAAGCACAATGGGGTTTATGGGATGAGTTCCTTTATGACAATGCCAGAGCAAATTTATCAAACATAGTACGTGATCGTTTAACACAAATCGTTGGTTGCGCCGTGAATGCAGGGCCGGTTCGTGTGCCGGAGCGTCGAGCCATTATTGAAAGATTTTTTAAAACGTTAGAAGATAACAGTTATCATCAATTGCCAAGTACAACAGGCAGTCATCCTAGAGATCCTTTACGAAAAGACGCGGAGCAAAAGGCTATTAAATATAGAATTTTGTCCTCACATTTGGAGGAAATTACGGACGTCCTTATTGCCAATTATAATGCAACTCCACACGAAGGGATCAATAATTTAACCCCGTTAGAAGCTTTGCAACAACGTGTTTCACGAGGTATGCTTATTCGAACAATCCCTGAGGAACAAAGAAATGAGGTGGCATTTTTCTCGATGAAAGTAGAACGAGTGATCAAGGGAAATAGGCAACACAGAAAACGGCCGCATATTAATTTTGAAGGCGTTGTGTATCACAATGAAATTTTATCGCGTTCCTACGATTTAATCGGAACGAAACTAACTTTATTGGTTAATACCGAAGATTTAAGATCCATACATGCCTATTTACCGGATGGAAGTGAATTTGGAACATTAACTGCGTCAGGAAAATGGGGGATTTCCCCACATGATTTAAAAACAAGAAGATTAATCAATAAACTGCTTAATCGAAAAATCATCCATGTCTTAAATGAGGATGACCCTGTTGAAATTTTACAACGGTACTTAGAATCAGAATCAAGGAAAAAAAAGAATGTCAGAAATACACTGTCCACATTAAATCGCTATCTCGAAGAATATTCATCTAAGGAACTAAACGATCAGAAGAATCTTGAAAAAAGCAAAAAGCAGAACGAATTAGAAGGATTAGAAACACGACAGAAACATGAACAATTGACAGATAAACCTTCTTCAAGACGATTGACAAAAACTATCTCTTATTAAGAAAGGAGGAGAAGTGTTGAAACTGGAACAAATGGTAAGTATTTCTGAACAATTGGGAAGACCTTACGTTCCTAAAGGAAGCCATCCAGTTGAGAATGGGAGATACCTTATTGCCACAAATGAAATTGATCGATTATTTGAATCGATTTGCCAATGGATTGATAACCGAGCTCCCGGTGCGATCGTTTATGGCAGACCTCGTTTAGGAAAAAGCAAGGCTATTGATTACATTATGAAAATCCTACCTGATGAATATAAAAAAACCTTCCTGTTTATAAGATCATCTGTCGTCACTATAAAAATGCGAATGAAGGCGTATTTTTTGAAGATATATTAAAGGATATCGGGCACAATTTGGCCTTTAGTGGAAAGGCCAATATTAAACGGGATCGATTAACTAGATTTTTAATTGAACAAGGAGAAAAGTCGCAGCAACATCGGATCATTTTGTTTTTAGACGAGGCTCATCGGTTACACGAGTTACATTATGGATGGTTGATGGATATTTATAATGAATTAGATTGCGTAGGTATTCATCTAACCGTAATTCTTGTTGGCCAAAATGAATTACTTTATCAACGATCAGCTTTCATACGGGCAAAAAAAGCGCAAATTATAGGAAGATTTATGGTTCATGAATACGAGTTTACCGGTATTCGCAACATTGAAGATTTAAAACCTTGTTTGTCAGGATATGATCACGATTCAGAATACCCCATAGGAAGTGAGTGGTCGTATGCCCGTTATTTTTTCCCGGAAGCCTTTAATAAAGGATACCGTTTGGAACACTGCGCAGAAGAATTAATGAAGATATTTAATGATTTACGACGGAAAGCTGGGCTAACAAAACCTGTGGAAATTCCGATGCAATACTTAACGTTAACGGTAGAATATGCGCTTCGAAAATTTGGAGCTAACGGACAGAATTTGGACTGGTTAACTACGGCTTGCTGGGAAGAAGCCATATTGAAGTCGGGTTACGTAGAAGCAGAAATTCATCAGGAGATCATATAGGGGGAGGGAAAATGCCGATAAAAAGAAGATTTCTATATATAAACGACGCCTCCCCGTTGCAATCACAACCATTTACTTGGCGAAAGGAATGGATATCTCCTTATGAATCCCCCTGGAGTATATTTGAAAAGTTTAAATATGCCAATCGAGCTACGGTTAAGGATTTATTTGATTTGTTCGGTACAACATATAGTAAAAGTCTAAAAGCTTCGAATTTAAGCCAAAAAGCTTGCAATTTAATTACTTTAGAAGGATTAGACGAATCTTTATTAAAGAAAGCCTTCGGTTTATCCATCAAAGAGGTTAATAGACGTACCATTAATATGCTCACCAACATTTTTCAGAAAGACGATCAGCAACTCTACTTTCATACAATATTAAAGCTTTGTCCCAAGTGCATTAAAATAGGGTACCACAGTATTTTTCATCAATTTAGTCTGGTTCATCGTTGCCCATTTCATAATGTTTCATTTGTTGAAGGTTGTCCCAAATGTAAAAGGACAATGTTTTATCAATTAACGGATCGGTACACAAAGGAGCCTTTTCAATGTAAATGTGGCCATCTTTTATTTTCACTAAAAAATGGGCAACGCTATCCAGTTGCCTGGAAACAAATGAGTATTCAAAACCAATTTAATCCCTTAAAATATTGGATTACTTTTAATTTAAATAATGTTCATGAAAAGTTTTTTCTAAATATTCATCCTGACTCGGATTTGCAAAAAAATGATGGAGTGATGGAATTTATATTAGAAGCTGTTTCGTCAAACTATAAGACCAATCGATCGGAGATTCACCGAAAAGTTACATTTTCATCTCGAATTTGCAATTTACAACTAAAAGATGAACACTATGAATTCAATTTAAAAAAGGAAATATATCAATCATCGAGGGCTACCATAAGGTCCATCGTGTCACATATTCAAAAGATTTTTGATAATCATTCCAGTTGTATTAGGCGATTGACCACATTAAATTTCAACTATAGTCCATACAAACCATTCAAAAATTGCCCCTATGCTTTTTCATTTGTACATTGGAGGCAATTTATTGAAGGAGCAGACAGTGTCTATGACTTGGGCTTAAAACGAAAAGAGGTTCCATTTTTCAATTCGACTGAGTACTATTTTGCTACGAATCAAGATCATAACTACTTGAACGACCTTCTTTTTTGGCTTAGAAAAGCCTGTCAAATCGAAAATATCGCTACATTGAAATGGATAATAAACCGTGTTATGAGCCATTTGACGGTTAATCATCTAAAAAATTGGTTAAGAATATCACATTTGTATGTGAAAAAAAAGGTGGTGTTTTATGCTGCTCCATTTAATTTAGAGCATTTGCCATTTTTCTTAATCATCATTCCCAAAAATCAATCTCACCCGATTGAATTTCATTGGTGGACAAGTAAAGAAACTCTTCATATCGATAACCTTTTACAAACGGATTTGGCTTGTCCATTCGTTACTGAACGAAATTATAACAATTTCTTTTTATGATTCAAGATGGCGGAGATTTTTGCATATGCTGTATTATTCCATTGATCCAAAAGGCGATTGCTCCCCCAATTGCTTTTTTTTCAATGCAAAAAAAGTTGTTTACTTTTAACGATCTAAAGCCGCATTCTTCGTATGAAAAATGAGGCTACTAGGGATAGAGGTAGCTAACGTCCTATCTTTCGCAAAGTAGATACCAGTAATTGGACAGATTGCGTTTAGGTGTTCAATTGCTGGTTTTACCCCAACAAGGGTTTGGTGAATAAACTCGAATAAAAAAGAAAAAACTAAACCAAATAATACAAAAAGCTTTACATAAGGGGGACACTCTAGTGAATAACTCAAGACAATGGCTGCTTAGTGGAACTATTCTTTTATTCATGCTAGGAATGATATTTATACCTCAAATTGCTATAGCAAAATCTGAAACCAATCTAAATTGGCATATGCAATTACATAAGGGACTAAAAAAAATATGCAAAGGTTGTCACGTTGACCCTATTTCACAAAAAAGTATATATATATTACAGTGCCTAGTACAGAGAAAAAAACAGTTGACAATAAGGTACGAAAATTCGTTGATAATGTTTTAGAAGAACATGGTTATGATGCTTATACGGTGAAAGTTGTAAGGGAAAAAAAGATAAAAAATCAACTAAATGAAGAAAAAGTAAGACGATGGATGATAAAGATAATAAATCCTATTAAAGATGAAGTAATCGGCAAAACTAAATACCAGACATACGATATAGCGATTGACTTTCATCCCGCTCCTACAAAGTTGATTTTTAAAACCTATATTAAAAGTTCAGATTTGATGGCAAAACGGAAAGCAAAAAAAATCGAAGCTATGATAAAAGATTATATTAAAGCAGAGCAATTGGATCAATTAATCGATGGAGAGCCTTATAAAATAATTGTTAGAAGCAGGGACAATAAAGAACTAAATTAATCAGTTAAGCTTTTTCATTGTAATCAATGTTTTATATATATTAAGTGTAGTATAGATAATGGATATCAACAAAGTAAAAACTGAGAGTGAGCAATTTTTTTCTCATTCTCAGTTTTTACTTAAAATTTGTTTCTCTTAGTCCCAAAGCTGGAGACGTACATATTCCGATTGATATTCTGCAACTCCAACACAAACCTGTAATTCAGCCTTACCATTATCACCATCTGGTTTTATTGGAAAAGAAAGAAAGTCATTAGCAAAACGTGAACGCGTTTCATAAAGTTCGTCAACACCAGTTCCATCAAGCTCCCAAATCCATACAATCCATGTATTCCCAGGTAGTGAATTATTTGAGACTTGAACCGCAAAATCACCGCCACCCGAAGTTGTATTTACACAATTATCAAAACTCTTCTGATAATCTTTGTATAACCAAAACCATGGATTGTCATATTTGGCATCCCACTCTCCTGCCCCCATCATTGGACCATCTTTAGCAA